>NZ_DASSKM010000020.1:0-21638 GCF_035690525.1 Salinisphaera sp. | reverse complement strand
ACGATACGGCCACGAACACCAGCGCCATCGGCATCAGAGCAAGACCGGCGCCTATCGGGCCCAGCACGTCCGTGCTCTGCCAGGTCAGTGGCAGCAGAAACAGCAGACCATACATGCCGAATGTCATGCCGCCAGTGGCGGTCATCGCCGCCACAAACGCGGGCATCCGAAAGAGATCGAGCGGGACCAGCGCGGCGGCCCTGAGCCGAGCTTCGACCCAGACAAACAGCCCGAAGGCCAGCGCGGCACCGGCACCGGCGGCTGCGGCGAGAATAGGCCAGCGGTGCGACTCGATGGCGGCCAGCGCGAGCCCGCCGAGCGCCAGCGCGCCCAGAATCTGGCCGCTTGCATCGAAGCGGCGCCCTTTCGGGCCGGCCGATTCTGGCACGCACAGCGGCGCGGCTACCAACGCCACGAGCCCCAATGGTACGACCAGAAAAAAGATGCTGCGCCAGCCGAAGTACGTCGTCAGCAGCCCGCCGAGGGTCGGACCGATTGCCAGCGCCAGGCCGTTGCAGCCCGCCCAGATACCTAAGGCCTTGGCGCGGGCCTTCGTTTCCGGCCAGACTACACGCAGCAGCGCCAGCGAAGCCGGCAATACGAGTGCGGCGCCCAGGCCGGCGAGCGCCCGGCCGGCGATTAAAATTGGAATACTGGGCGATAACGCGCAGAGGATCGAGGCCGAGGCAAACAGCGCCGCCCCGGCCATGAAAATACGCCGCCGCCCAAACAGGTCGGCCAGCAGACCACTGGTGAGCAAAAACGCCGCGTAGATCAGGTTATAGCCGTCCATGACCCATTGCAGCGCGCCGACATTGGCGTGGAAATAATGAAATCACTCCGGCCGGCGCCGAGTGGTTCGCCGATATCGGTCTTGATGTCTGTGCGCTCAAGCCGACACGCCGGGGTGTGGCCCGCCAATGCCTGGATTGGACCGAACGCCGCCACCACCTGGCCGGGCCGCTGGGCAACGCGCTGCTGCGCGTGTTCTGTGACAACAAATGGCTGCGGCGGGCCAGCGATTCCCGCGCGGTTTGGGTGACGCCCGCCGGGCGGGCCGAACTCAAATGGCAGCTTGGGGTGGCCGCTTAGCGGTCTGACACTTGGGTACGGTCGCGATGCAGCGCGGCCGGCGAACTTTACGTGGACCTCGCGAACACGCGCCGCAGCCGTCGTAGCGTGGGTCGGAGTTCACTGTAAAGCCGCGTATAAACCTGGCGATACACCGCGTCGTAGCGCTCGACCGCGGTAGCGCGCGGTTCGAAACACGCTCCGGCGTGTACCATTGCCTGCACCGCCGCGCCGGCGCGCCCGCTGTTGCCGTTGGCAAGTTGCGTGTCGAACGGCAGCCCTTCGGCGAAATCGGCCATCCAGCCCGAAAATCCGTTCTTTTTGATCTGTGTTTCAAGAATATTTTTGAGCCATTCGAAAGCCTGCGGATTGGTCAGATCCACAATGCCGGCGTCGAAGTCGGTGATCGTGAGCTGATACGGCTTGCCGCTGCTGTTTTTGACCAGATAACCGTTGGCCCGAGCCTCCTTGTACAGGTTCCGCCGGGCGCCTGGATTGCACTTGTCCACATTCGAGACAAGATAGGGATTGAAGTAGCCGAGCAGGCGGACGCCGTCGGCCGTTAGTTCTTGACGCAGCTTATCCCAACCGGGATAGCGATCGTCGTCGCGCTCCCAGTTCCAGCAAGTCATCGAAGCCGCACCGCCATAGGTACTACGGGCGCCGGCCCAGTCCTGTAGCCACAGGCCGGTGATTGGTACGCCGGCTTTTTTCAACATCCGATAGCGCGCCTCGACCGTTTCGGTACCGCCCTGCAACCCGATCACCGCGCCTGTCTGGGTCCAGTCCGGCAACACGGACATACGCCCCGTGTATTCAGTGGCTTGCGTGATCGCCTCGAGCTGGCTCTTGCCGCCAAAGAAACGGCCGTCGAGATTGCCGGCAAAACCGTGCACCTCGATATGATCGTCGGGTCTGAGATCGAAGCGGGTATAGCCGGTATTCTTGAGCAGCATGCCCGCCCCTTGACCGGTAATGGTCAGCGGCACGGCGTAGTAGGTGGTCACCGCGTTGCCCTGCGCTTTAACGAAGGACCGGATTAGTGCCTTCTGATCGTCCGGCAGGGGCAGCAGTTGCAGCTGGTTGATCGCCTTGGAAACCACGCCGCCGCGGCCGACTCCTTGTTCTTGAATCACGATCGGAATATTTTGACCGCGCAGATTTTGTTCCGTCTGCTCGCCGAAACCGTGGAATTGTTCATTTTCGTCGACGGCCAGGGACAGGCCGACTTCGTTGAATTTCGGATTATTACTGGACAGTTTGAAATGAACCTGTCCGTCGTCGGTGGACGAAAGTTCCAAGCTGAAACTCACGCCTTTACACGCCCCGTCATCGAATTCGCCGACGAGCCGCACATCGTCCGCCACGCCTTTCATTCGGGTGAATCGCCCGCCCTTGCAGGTTTGCGCGCGGTTCTCCTCGATCTCGTAAATCGCGCGCTCGCTGCCGATGTCCAGCGTCGTCCGGGCGAGCGTGACCGGCGCGGCGGTGGTGGCCCAGACCGTTTGCCCATCGCGCACGATTTGGACCGCGCCTGCCGCGCTGGTGATCTCGTAATTGCCCAGCCGGGCAATCCGCGACGGCAGCCCTTGCGGCGACGACGCCTGAATATCGACATCGTCCTGATCCGAATCGTTGCAGCCGGACAGCGCGGCGACCGCCGCCAGAGCCGCAACGAGGGCCGCAATCCATGATTTGCTCCGAGCCATGATTATTCCCCCTGTTTTGCGCGGGGTCCGCCGGCCGATCTAAATCGAACCATGCCTGGCGAACGTCGCAATCGACGATAGGCAAAATACAAATGCCACGTCTTGACTCCGGGTAACGCCAATTTGACCGGGCGCGCCACGGCGGGGGTTTATGGTTCCGCATTGCCGATATAATCGCGTCGAATGACGCGCTAGCCGCGCGTGCGGGGTATAGTGGCATTTCCGTAATTCACAGGGGGAGACATGACGGAATCAGCCAAAGCACAAGTCATCGTCGTAAAGCAAGAAAAGTCCATGGCCATCGCCTACGTCTTGCTTATTTTTCTCGGTGGGCTGGGCATCCATCGTTTTTATCTTGGTCGCGTCGGCACGGGAATCACTCAACTCATACTCAGCATTATTGGTTGGGCGACCGTTATGTTTATTATCGGTATTTTCTTCTTGGCTATTCTCGGCGTATGGCTACTTATTGACCTATTCCTTACCGCCGGTATCGTCAACGCAGAAAATGCAAAGCTACATGCCGGTGGTTAACGCTTAGCGGCAGCCGGCGCTATCGCCTCATGCGGCGCCGCCGAGGTTGGACGGCCCCGGCTGGCCGAGCCGCGCCAGATCGCGCACCGCGACCGTGAGATGCTCCTGCGCCGGCTGCTCGATGGCCTGAAGTTCGGCCAGCCGTGCGCCGACGAAGGCCATGGTGTGTTCGCGCATCGCGCACCATTGCGCCAGCGGATCGTCGCCTTCCAATCCGAGCACCTGACCGACCAGTCGCTGATGGATGAGATAACTATCACTGCGTAGGCTGGTTCGCGCCAGATCCTGCCAACGGCCGTTGGCGGGCAGTTGGTGGATCGCTTCTTGTAGCCACGGCACGCCGAGCACATCGCCGAGCCGATAGTAGATGGCGGCGACCTCGGCCACGTCCCGGCCACGGTGCGCGGCGAGCGAGACGATATCCATGATGCCGCCGCCGACGTCCGCACAGGCCAGCCGCTCGGACAGCGCCGGGTCGACGCCGATCGCCCGCCAGCGGCTGCGCGTGTTTTCCCAGCGCTCGCTGTAGCTGCCGGTCAGATGGCCGGCGAGCCCGGCGAGCAACTCTTGTGCGCCGGGCTGGTAGCGGGCCATCAGATCGGAGATCTCGTCGCCGATCTCCTTGGTCGTCAACCACCAGTTCATGGCGTGCTTGAGCAGGCCGATGACGATGCGATGCGCCCGGTACTGGTCGGCCGCCGGGATGACGTTGTCGAGCGCTTCGATGGCGTTGAACAGCGTTTCGCCGTCGAGCCAGCCATCGGCCAGGACATAGCCGCGCACCGCGGCCTCCATGCGCGCCCCGAAGCCGGCCGGCAGCCGATGCGCGGTGGCGATGCCGAGCCGATCGACCATTTGGTTGGTCACCAGCGTGGCGATCAGTTCGCGCTTGAGGCGATGTTCGGTGACGGCATCGGGAAAGCGCTCGACCAGCCGTGGCGGAAACCCCTCGGCGAGCCAGCGTTCCAGCCACGGGTCGTCGGCCAATCCGCCCTCCAGAGCGGCCCCTGCCAGGGTGATCTTGTTATAAGAGATCAGCACCGCCAGTTCGGGTCGGGTCAATCCGGCGCGATCGCGGCGGCGGGTTTCGATGGTTTCGTCGTCCGGCAGGCCTTCGAGCCGCCGGTCCAGGCGGCCGTCGCGCTCCAGCGCGCGCATGAAGCTGATCTGGTCGTCGAAGCGGGCCACGCTCTCGGCTTCCATCAGACTGATCTGCTGGGTCTGCAGGTAGTTGGTGCGTAGCACCAGATCGATCACCGACGGCGTCATCTCGACCAGCAGCGCGTTGCGTTCTTCGCGATCGAGACGGCCGGCGGCCTCGACCGTGCCGAGCGCGATCTTGATATTGACCTCCATATCGGAGGAATCGACGCCGCCGGAGTTGTCGATGGCGTCGGTGTTGAGCCGGCCGCCGTTCAGGGCGTACTCAATGCGCCCGGCCTGGGTCAGCCCCAGGTTGCCGCCCTCGCCGACCACCTTCGCCCGCAGCTCGCGGCCGTCGGCGCGCAGGATGTCGTTGGCGCGGTCGCCGACTTCGACGTTGGACTGCGTGGCCGCCTTGACGTAGGTCCCGATGCCGCCGTTCCAGAGCAGATCGACCGGCGCCTTGAGGATGGCGTTGATCAGCGCGTCGGGCGCGAGCCGCCGGGCTTCGGCGCCGAGCGCGGCGCGGGCCTCGTCCGATAGCTCGATGACCTTGCTGGACCGGTCGAACACGCCGCCGCCGCGCGATATCACGCGCTCATCGTAATCGCGCCATCCCGAGGCCGGGCCGGCGAACAAACGCTTGCGCTCGGCGTAGGCCGCGGCGATGTCGGGGTCCGGATCGATGAAGATATGCAGATGGTTGAAGGCCGCGATCAGACGGATCTGCTCGGAGGCGAGCATGCCGTTGCCGAACACGTCGCCACCCATGTCGCCGATCCCGACCGCCGTGAAGGCCTCGGTCTGGATATCGCGCCCCAGCTCGCGGAAATGACGCTTCACGCTTTCCCAGCCACCACGTGCGGTAATGCCCATGACCTTATGGTCGTAGCCGGCCGATCCGCCCGAGGCGAACGCATCGTCGAGCCAGAAACCGTATTCCGCCGACAACGCGTTGGCGATGTCCGAGAACGTGGCGGTGCCTTTGTCCGCCGCGACCACGAGGTAGGGGTCGTCGCCGTCGTAACAGACCACCCGGTCTGGCTTGACCACAGCGTCGCCGACCCGGTTATCGGTGATGTCCAGCAGCCCGCGGATAAAGATTTTATAGGCCGCAACCCCGCGCGCCTGGCGCGCCTCGCGCGATTCGTCGGCCGGTGCGTACTTGGCGACGAAGCCGCCTTTCGCGCCCACCGGGACGATCACCGCGTTCTTGACCATCTGCGCCTTCATCAGGCCGAGCACTTCGGTACGGAAATCCTCGCGCCGATCGGACCAGCGCAGGCCGCCGCGGGCGACCCGGCCGCCGCGCAGATGCACGCCCTCCACGCTCGGCGCGTAGACAAAGGCCTCCACCCACGGCCGCGGCTCGGGCAGCTCGACCAGTTCGCCCGGATCGAGCTTGATCGAGACATACGCCTTCGGCTCGCCAGCCGAGTCGCGCTGAAAATAATTGGTTCGCAAGGTGGCCGCCACCACGCCGTAGAAGGCACGCAGCACGCGGTCGGCATCGAGGCTGGCGATATCGTCCAGTTCGGCCTCGATCGTCGCGCGTGCCTGGTTCTCGGCGGCGTCCGAGCGCGTGCGATCCGGGTCGAACCGGGCTTCGAACAGATCGATCAGCGCCGCGACCAGCGCGGCGTGCTCGGTTAACCGGTCGCCGATATAGACCGGCGAGAACGGCAGTTCGGTCTGCAGGAGATAGCGCGTGATCGCCCGCACCAGAACGACTTGGCGCGGCGCGAAGCCGGCATCGATGATCAGCCGGTTGAGGCCGTCGTCCTCGGCCGTGCCGGCCATGATCTGGTGAAACGCAGTGGCCAGGTTGTCGCGACACGCCGGGTCCGAGAGCGCTTCGCCGTGGCCGTGGCCGACCGCGAACTCGTGGATCCACTGCACGCTCTGACCGGCGCGCGCCACCCGATACGGGTGCTGGGTCAGCGCCGACAGGCCGAAATTCTCGAACACCGGCAGCACGCGCGACAACGGCAGATCGTCGCCGCCGCCGTAGAGCTTGACGGTAAGTACATCGCCTTCGGGCGCCTGTGCGCGCAGCACCGGCTGGCTGGTCTCGTCCAGCAGGGCGAGCACGCGGGCATCGGCGACCGCGGTCGCGGCATCGAAACGTTCGCGATAAGCGGCGTCGAAGGCGTGCGCGTAGGCCGGCAGCGACACGCCGGCCTCGCGCGCGGCGGCCGCGACCCGGTCCGGCCAGGCCCGGGTGATCGCGATCAGCGCCTGTTCCAGCGTGCGCAGGTCGACCGGTTCGCGCGTCTCTCCGCTGGCGATCTGATAATGCAGGCGCACGACCGCGCCACGCAGGAACTCCGCATCCATACTCTGACATCGACCGTCGAGATGGCGCTCGAGTTCGGCCCGGATCTGGCCGCGCAGCGCCACCGTGTACCGCTCGCGCGGCACATAGACGATGGCCGAGTAGAACCGCCGGTAGCGGTCGCGGCGCACGAACAGCCGTAGCGGCTCGGTCTCGCGCATGTTGAGTACGCCGATGACCGTGTTGTAAAGCTCGTTCTCGCTGGTCTGGAACAGCTCGTCGCGCGGGAACGTCTCGAGGATATAGCTCAGGCTTTTGGCGGCATGCGATCGTGGCCGCAGCGCGGCGCGCGCCATCACGTGCGCGATCTTGTGGCGAAGCATCGGGATATCACGCGGGCTGGCGCGATAGGCCTCGCCCGAAAACAGGCCCAGAAAGCGATGCGCGCCGATGACGTTGCCGGTGGTATCCAGCCGCTTGATGGCGATCACGTCCATGGTCTCGGCATGATGAATCCAGGACTGCTGGTTGGCCTTGGTGATCACCAGCAGCCGCGACGACTGGGTGTATTCGTCGAGCACGTCGGCCGGCGCCACATAGCCTTCGGCATCGACGCCGGGCCGATCCTCGCGCAGCAAACCGAGCCCGGTGCCCGGCACGTCGACCATGGCGTCGTTGCCGTCATCGTCGGTCTCGATCGCGCGGCAGCGATAGCCGAGCAGCGTGAAATGCTCGTCGGCCAGCCAGGACAGAAACGCCTGGGTCTCGGTGCGCTCGTTGCGATCGACCCCGCCGGCCGCCGCCTCGAGCTCGCCGACCACGGTCTGCAAGCGACGGCGCATCGGTTGCCAATCGGCCACCGCGGCGGCCAGATCGGACAGGCTGGACGCCACGCGCTCGGTCAACGCGTCGCCGTCGAGTCCGACCGGCGCGGCGAACTCGATGCGGATCAAGGATTCCTCGTCTCCCGAAGGGCCGTCGGCGTTCGCGGGGCCGACATTAACCAGTTCGCCGGCCCGGTCGCGCTCGACGCGGACCACGGGATGCATCATCCAGTCGATTTCGGCGCCGGTGCCGCGCACCGCCAGACCGACCGTGTCGACCAAAAACGGCATGTCGTCGGCCACCGTGAGCAGCGCCAGATCGCAATCGCCGCCGGCCTCGTCGATCGATTCCAGGGACACGCTGTGCTCGCCGCGCCGGCGCGGCCGGCACAACAACTCGAAATGATGACGCAGCGCTTCGTACAGCCGCGGCACCGAACGCACGCGCAGCGCTTGTGCGGGTACGCCGTCCAGACAGGTTTCGACGAAGGCGATCATCAGCTCAGGCCGTTCGAGCGCCGTGTCCTCGCTCGCACAGGCCCGGACTTCGGCGATCACGGCGGCGGTTTGGCTATTCATCAAGGCTCGGCTTCACGGATCGTGATGCGACGTTACGCCCGCCGTACCCGGGTCGACAAGACAATGCGGACACCTAGCCGCGCCGACCGCGCCGCGACGCGGGTTCCGCCGTCGCGGATAAGCGGTCACGCCGGTTTCAGCGCGCCGGCACGGCGCTGTCGGCCTGGGTGTCCGGCGCGGCCGCCTGGAAGGCGCCGAGCGCCATGCAGGCGCGGTACACACGCCGGAGGATCGGATAGCGGCCGAGGTTCACCCCGTAACGCTCGGCCATCGACACTTGCGGCACCAGACACACGTCGGCCAGGCTCGGGCGGGCCGTGAAACAGAAGCTGAAGTCACCGGCCGGCTGCTTGGCCAGCAGCGATTCCATCGGCCCGAACGCGGTGTGAATCCAGTGTTCGAACCAGGCCCGGCGCCGATCGTAGGCCACATCCATCTCGTCGCGCAGATAACGCAGCACGCGCAGGTTGTTAAGCGGATGGGTGTCGGCGATCGCGATCTGGGCGAACGAGCGGATACGCGCGCGCAGCGCGATGTCGCCGTGCAGCAGCGGCCGGTCGGGATAACGCTCCTCGAGATATTCGATAATCGCGGACGACTGCGAGATGACCAGATCGTCCTCGACCCACAGCGCCGGAATCAGGCCTTGCGGGTTGATTTCGCGATACTGCCGCCGGTCTTCGCCGGCGCCGTCCAACCCCGTGAAAATCGATTCGAAGGCCACACCTTTATAATTGAGCGCGATACGCACGCGATGCGCCGATACACTGCGATGGTGCGTGAATAACTTGAGCATGGGTCGGACCGGGCGCGAACTTGCCGTGGCAGTCTAGCAAAGCCGAAGCACATGCCGGAGGTAATGAATATGGATCGACATCTGGTGGCCGAAGCCGAATCGAGCGCGGTGGAGCACAGCGAGCGCAATGTGCTGCTGATCACCTATGTGCTCTACGGCCTGGCCTGTTTCTTCTTCGTGACCGCGATTGCCGGCGTGATCATCAACCACATCAAGATGGGCGAGCTGGCGCGCCACAGCGTGTCCTGGAGCCACCATCGCTGGCTGATGCGGACCTTCTGGTTCACCCTGCTCTGGAGCCTCGTCTGTCTGGTGCTCACGCCGGTGGTCATCGGCTTCATCGGCTATGGCGTACTCTGGCTGTGGTGCCTGTATCGCCTTATTCGCGGCGTGATCACCTTCGCCGACCGGCGTCCGATGCCGGTCTGACGCCCGTGGCCGTCGCATCCTCGTCCGGCGTCACGCTGGGCTATCTGGTGGCCGCCGGCCTGACCGCCGGGCTGTGGACCGGCGTCGGCCTGATCCTGCTGCCGGTCATGCTGCTGCTGGCCGCGCTGCACGCTCTGGCCGCGGCGGGCGGCGTCGACTGTCCCGGTTCGCATCATCGCTGGCTGGCCGCTCATTATCTGCTGTCGGTAATCGCGCTGTGCTTGGTGCTGCTCGCCCCGCTCGCCGCCCTTCCGGCGCTTCTGACCGACACCATGACCGTCATCAACACGCTGCTGTATGCGCCCCATCCGATTGCGACGCTGGCCGCCGCGTGGCCGGCGCTTGGCCACTGGCCAACCCTGATCGGCGCCGGCCTGGTCTTCTTCTTCGGCTGGTTCGCGGTCATGCTCTGGATCAGCTTGCGACTGCTGCGCCGCGGCCTGCGCTGGGCGGAGGGCGCGCCCGCCTATTAGCGACTACCTACTAGCGACTATTTGAAGAGGCCATCATGTCCGATTTCGAGAACGCATCGCCGGCCGGCATTGCCCAGCGTCTGATCGACGACTTCGAACAGACGCTGGATCGGCTGGCATCGGCGCCCGGATTCTCCAAATATTCGCATCAGATTCAGTTGTTGCCGCGCGCTCAGAAGCTGCTGCGCAACGAGGCCGGCATCGCGGTGCTGGATCGCCGCGCACCGGAGTTCGAGGCCGCCGGCGTGTTTCTCGGCGGCGACTGGCTCGATCCCGCCGGGCTTGAACCGGCTCTGGCCGGCCCGACGCTGCGTGCCGGCGGCGCCAACGCGACGATGGAGGCGCTGAGCGAGTTGCGCCTGCTCGCGATCGTCGAGGCGCGCGCGGCTAACGATCGTATCGACGCGGCTTGTGCCCGCAATATGCTCCACGAGATACTCGCCACCCATCTCGATCTGGTGTTCCCGGTCGCGACCGAGGCGACACGCGAGGCTGGCGGCGCCGCGCTGGCGCGCGCCGAGGCGCTGCTCGGCTTTCTGTTCCGGCGACTCGGCTCGGCCGCCATCGTCGACGCTCTACTCGCCGAAGTCGCACGCGTGATGGCGCAGCGGCCGATCGTGACGACTCGCGTCACCGCGCTTCTGAACGCGGTCGAGCGGGCGATCGAGGCCGGCGAGGTCGGCGGCGATACCGCGAACCGGGCCCAGCCCTGGTTGGCCGCCCTGCACGCGCCGAGCCCGTTGGCGGCCAAGGCCGGCGACGATTATGCCGATGCGCTCATTGGTCTCGACGCGGCCGCGCTCGCCGAGCAGGCGGCGATTTTCGGCCAAGCCATGAACCGGCACGGCCTGGTCGCACCGACCCATGCCGATTTGTTGCATCATCTGAGCAAGAACGCGCCGGAGTCCCTGTCGGCCGCGCTCGGGCTCGACGCCACCGGCCGCGGCTTGTTCGCCGAGCACGGTGCGGCCATCGCCGAACTCATCGAGCTCGGCATCCGCCGCGATACGGCGCCGGCCATTTACGGGCTGTCGCGGTTGATCGGTCGCGGCCCGGCCGCCCTGAACGGTGGGTTGCCCGGGCTGCGCCGCCTCGCGCTCGCGAGCGTGCATCCGGCCGTTACCGAGGCTCTCGTCAAGGCCGCCGCAACCACCGACCCGCCGCCGGCGAACACAATGCTCGTGGCCGGCGCGCTCGCCGTGCTCGGGCAGCCG
Organism: Salinisphaera sp.; assembly: GCF_035690525.1. Taxonomy (GTDB): domain Bacteria; phylum Pseudomonadota; class Gammaproteobacteria; order Nevskiales; family Salinisphaeraceae; genus Salinisphaera. The sequence goes on along the minus strand of NZ_DASSKM010000020.1, from coordinate 10,591 downwards.
CGCGGGGTCGACCAGGGGCGCAACCCGACCTGCCAGGCCGCACGCGCCATCAGCCTGTGGGCCTGCAACGATCCGGCGCATCTGCTCGCCCTGCTCGTCGAGGCCGCTGAAACCGACGATCTGGTGCTGTATTTCGAAGGCGCGCCGGTACGCGCCAGCGAATCCGGCGCCGGCATGGCCCGTACGCTACACACCGAACTCGATCCCGTGTCGCTCGTGCTCACCCCGCATCTGGATCGGATCTACGTCGAGATGGGCCGGCGCACGATCGGGCGGCCCGGCGACGGCCACCGCTGGGTGAATCGCGAAATGCACGGGCCTTGGGTCGCGCCCGACTTCGCCGAGCTGATCGACCTGGGCCGCGACGTGGGCCACGGCGCGATCGCCGGCTTCGATGGCTTCGTGCGCCTGTTTCACGCCAGTTATCATCCCGATTACAACGGCGGCCGCGGGGTCGCCTACGCCCAGCCTTGCGGCATCGCGGCCACCGACGCCACCGGCACCTACATTGGCTGGCACGCCGTTTCCATTCAGCGCGTCGCGCGCGATCCGGCCGGTCACTGGCGCGTGTATTTCTTCAATCCCAACCGCGACAAGGGCCAGAATTGGGGCCAGGGCATCGAAACCGCGACCGCCGGCAACGGCGAGATCGAAGGCGAATCTTCGCTGCTCTTCGGCCAGTTCGCCTCGCGGCTCTATGTCTTTCACTACCGCAGCGAGGCGATCGGCGATCCGGTATCGGTGCCGGCCGCCGACGTGGCCGCCATCCGCGAACTGGCCGAGAACAGTTGGGGACGGCGCTTCCGCTGGGCCGACTAAGGCTGGCTAGACGTAGAAATCCAGTTCCTCGTTGTGTTTCAGCCAGTCGCGCATACGGTGCGGGTCGTCGCCGAAGTAGAACACTAGCCCCCAGTGGGTGCCGAAGGCGTTGCGCTTGGTCACGGTTTCGGCCAACGGCGCGGTCAGTTCGTGGTAGTCGAAGTATTCGTGTTCGGAGACTTCCTCGGGAATATCGAGCTGGGAAACCACACGCCGGCGCGGATAGACGCCGAAGCAGCCGGCATAGCCCTTGGCGCCGGTTACCGGCGTCGGGAAGAAATTCTTCACTTCTTCTTCCGTCGTCTTCGGATCGAACACCAGCATGGAGGCTTGGTAGGCGTTGAAGCCGTAGGCCCGCTCAATCAGTTCGAACGCCTTGAAACCCGGCGGCCGATACGCGACTTCGCCGAAATACATGGTGCCGTCGGAGGTGACGAAGTACTCCGGATGGATCTGGCCGAAGTGGATATCGAAGGTCTTGATCAGCAGTTCGATCTGTCGGGTGATCAGCTCCCGCCAGGACTCCAACTCCGGGGTTGCCGGCACGAAGACGGAGTAGCCGAGCGTGACGTACTCCGAAATATTCAAGAACTGGATCTTACCGTTCCATATCCAGGCCTCGACCGCGAATTCCCAACCGTCCAAATGGCTTTCCATGAGCAGCGGGTATTCCGACTCCGGGATCTGCTCGATCTCCTCGGCGGTGCGGATCATACGATGGCCGAGACAGCCGGCCTTGTCGAACGCCTTGAGATGGATCGGATCGTCGACATCGCCGTCGAGCTTGAGCAGGGTCTGGTTCACGCGCTTGAAGAAACGATAGACATCGTCTTTTTCGTGCGCCTCCTCGAAGATACCGACGCGGATACCGCCGAGCTGGGCGCGGCGCTTCATCAGCGCCTTGTCGCGAAACAGCACGGCCTGCCCGTGCAGACGCGGGTTGTCCATCAGCACGGCGTTGATCGCGCCCGCCCATTCGACCACTTCCTCGAACAGCGGCACGGCGGCGTCGACGCCCATTTCCTTGAGCTTTTCGGCAATTTCCATCGAGCGGTCGTTGAGCCGCTCGAAATTCCAGGGCACGTAGGGGATATCGTGCTGCTGGCAGTAATCCTCTGCCCATTCAGGCGCAATCACCACGTAGCGGCGATCGAATTTCTCCGCCGCTTCGATGGCGCCGAGCGCCCAGCCCAAAAGGGCTATATAACCTTTGTCCGGATTCTTTTCTGCCATTTCGGCTCCGTGGATCGAATCGTTATCCGACCATAGCACAAGCGTATTTCCGCTATTCCGGCGGCCTGGCGATCGTCGATTATTTGTCGGGCGATGGCCGCGGGTGAAACGGCCAAGTTATCGGCCAGGTCATCGACCAGGCCAGCCGCTGGTTAGTTCCCGGGGCCGTCGATCGCGGCATTCAGCAAGGCGCCGCAGTCGTCGTCGATCTTGTGGCTGATCAAATCGTCGGCGCGCGTGCGGCCCCGGTTGATGATCAGAATCGGCAGGCCACGGCGGGCGGCCTCGCGTACGAAACGAAAGCCGGACCAGACCATGAGCGAAGAGCCCGACACCAGCACGGCGTCGGCCGCGGCCAACCCGGCGCCGGCGCGCTCGACCCGGGCTTTGGGCACCGAGCCGCCGAAGAAGACCACGTCCGGCTTGAGAATGCCGCCGCACAAGGGGCAATCCGGCACATTGAAGGCCGCGTAGTCGACATCGCCCAGTTCGATATCGCCGTCGGGGCGCATCGCGTTCGAATCGTGCAGCCAGCCCCGGTTCGCCTCGATCAACATGTCCTGGACGCGGTGGCGCGACAGCCGGGTGCCGCAAGCAAGACAAATCACGCGATCCAGCCGACCGTGCAAATCGACCACGCGACCGCTGCCGGCGGCCTGATGCAGGCCATCGACGTTCTGCGTCACGAGCAGCGACAGGCGACCCGCCGCGCCCAGCCGCGCCAGCGCTCGATGGCCGGCATTGGGCTTCGCGCGGGCGACCGGCGGCCAGCCGGCCATGCTGCGGGCCCAGTAGCGGCGACGCTTCGAGAGCTGACTGATAAACGCCTGATGCTGGATCGGGTTCGCACCTTTCCAGCCGCCGTCGCGGTCGCGATAATCGGGAATGCCGGAATCGGTGCTCATGCCGGCGCCGGTCAGCACGAAAAGCCGCCGGTGGCGGCTTACAAAATCGCGAAGCCGCTCGACGTGCGACTGGCGCGCGTCGATCGGCGGCTCCATCAGCGCATCGACTTCCGTCACGACAACTCCATGGCAGAAAAACGAACCCGGCGCGCCGGTCGACGCCCGGGCAAAGCATCATGCGCCGCGCGCGCCTGTAGCGCGGGTCGCGTTATTTACGCCGGCGCGGCTTGTCGCGATGCACCGCGGTCGCGCGATCCGGAGCCGCAGCCGGTATAAGGCAGCAAATACGCCCTAGCCGTGATCACCGTCCAAGAGCGCGCCCACCTTGGTCACGTAGCCGTGCCTGGCCTCATCGGCGTCCAGGCCCTTGAGCTTCGCCCAGGCATCGTACTTGGCGCGGCCCTTGAAGTCGGTCATGCCCGGACGCTTGCCCGAAACATCGCCTTCGGTGGCCTGCTTGTAGTGCGCGTAGAGTGCGAGCAAATCGTCGTTGCTCGGGCGCTGGGACAGCGTTTCGACGTCTTTCTGGGCCTGCTCGAATTCGGCTTGCAGATCATCGGCCATGAAAGCTCCTCGACCGCGTGCGGCCACTGCTGGATATGATCCGTCAAGTCTAACCGGCAGCGCGCTCGTACGTCATGAAGCGATAGGCCGGCGTATTCCCGTCCGCCGCATGCCTGGCCTCGGCGGCGAGCCGCCAGCGCGCCCAGTCGATCTCCGGAAACCAGGTATCGCCGTCGTAGGCGGCGTCGATACGCGTGATCAGGAGCCGGTCGGCGCGCGGCAACGCCAGCGCATAAATCTGCGCACCGCCGATCACCATGAGCTCCTCGGCATCGCCCGCGCGCGCGACGGCGGCATCCAGATCGCCGACAATTTCCACCCCCTCGGCATCCATTGCCGCATTGCGTGTGATCACCAGATTACGGCGGTGCGGCAAGGGCCGGCCGATCGCTTCGAACGTGCGTCGGCCCATGACGATCGGCTTGTCGCGCGTCTGCCGCTTGAACCAGCGCAGATCCTCCGGCAGATGCCACGGCATGCCGCCATGCGCGCCGATTACGCCGTGGGTATCCATGGCGGCGATCAAGCTGATGCGCGGTGCGCCCATTATGTCTCCTTCGCGTTCGTCGTTTTCGCGCCGTCGTGGCGAGTCAACGAGATCAGAAACGTCGTGCCTTGGCTGTGGGTTTCAACGATCTTCAGGTCGCCGCGATGCCGGCGCGCGACGCGCCGACACAAATCGAGCCCGATGCCCGTGCCCTCGATTTTGTCGCGGTGCCGGCCGGCGAGCATGGCCTCCGGGTCCTCGAAGCCACGCGCGTTGTCGATGTAACGAAGCTGCACCCGATGGGCGTCGGCATCGCCTCCGGCCCGACTGATGCGGATACGAGGCGGCGCGCCCGGGCGACGATAACGAATGCTGTTGTCGATCAGGTTCTGGAACAGCAGCCGCAACTGCACCGGGTCGCCGGCGACCATGCCGAGACGGCCAACATCCACCGTCGCGCCGTGATCATGGATGAGCATTTCCAGATCGTCGAGCACCGCTTGAATCAGCACCGTCAAATCGATGGGCTCGGGCACGAACGGCGCGTTGTCGATGCGGGCCAGCCGTAGAATGCCGCCTATGTTGTTTTGCAGTCGCTCCACGGCGCTATCGACCCGGCCGAGATAATCCACGGCGCGCGTACTCAGCTGGTCGGATTCGCCGTAGCGCAGCGCATCGACATACTCGCGTACGCGGCGCAGCGGTTCGCGCATGTCGTGGACGACGGCGTTGAACCAGGCGCGCTCGGCCGACTGCTCGTAACCGGCGACCGGCGCGGTTCGCCGTTCGGCGGTTTCCTCCGGCGCGCCGAGCGCCAGCGTAAAGCCGGCAATCTGGTGATCGGCGCCGTCACGCAGCGCCAGCACCGTCGCCGGCCAACAGAGATGTTGTGCAGCCGCGTCGGGACTGACCACCACACTCGTCTGCGGCACACCGGTTTCGACCGCACGATGCAGCAGAACATACCAGTCGCTGGCGTCGGTCGGCCGCAGCAGATCGCTCAGCGGCCGACCGACCCAATCCCGGGCCGCAACGTCGAGCACCTCGGCGCCCTTGGGGCTGACGTGTTGGATTTCGGCCTCGATACCGAGTCCGATCCAGCCCGGCTCACCGCCTAGCAGCGTCAGATTGGCGCGATGCGCGGCGCGGCTGTCATGCCGGGCCCGGCGCCGGCACGGCGAATCGAATCCGGGCCCGGTCTCGCGTATCAGTACCGCGAAGCCGGGCTCGGCGTCGAACTGCGGCCGAATCTCGAGACGACAAGTCTTGCGTCGACCGTCGCGCCGGACCAGCGGCAGGTCGAGCTGCGTCTCGCCGCTGTCCGAAGCGTCGAACAACGCCCGCGTAACCAGCCCCTGGTGACGATGCTCGGCCGGCGCCAGATGATCGAGCCGACGGCCGACCACATCGTCCGCAAAGTGGCCGAGCACGCGTTCGGCACTGGCGTGCCAAATGCGCACGCGCCCGTCCAGCGTCAGGCTGCATAGCGCCAGCGTCGTGTCGTGCGCGAGCAGCAATTCCAGCGCCTGCTCGGCGAAGCCGCCGGTATCGTTGCCGGTATGGTCGCCGGCAACGGGACACGGGACGTTGGCCGAAGATTCCGTCATTGGCCATCCGATGCTTGTATGTAAAAACGCCCGCGGGTCGAGCCCGATCAGCGCATCGGGACGGTGGCGCCGGCCAGAAGCTCGGTCACATCCGGTGTACTCAGACCGGGCGCATAATAGAAACCTTGGGCGAAACCGCAGTGGTTGTCGGCCAGAAAACGCCGCTGTCCATCATTCTCGACTCCCTCGGCAACCACGCGCATGCCCAGACTCGCGCCCAGCGCGATGATCGCCCGGGCCATGGCCTGATCGTTCGGGTTATCGACCACGCCACGTAGGCAGTCGAGGTCGATTTTAAGCACATCGACCGCCCGGCCCGTCAATGACCGGATCGTCGAGCGGCCCCGCCCGACATCATCTATAACGACCCGAACGCCGAGATTCTTTAGCGCCGCGAGCAAGTCGTCGAATACCCGATTGTCCAGATCGAGCGCGGCTTCACTGAATTCGAGTTCGAGACAGGCCGGCGGCATGCCGCGCTCGTCGATCAGCCGTCGGACGCTGGCCAGCAGACCGGCACTGCTCACCCGTTCGGCCGAGACGTTGACCGCCAGCACCACATCGGTATCGATCAGCCCATAGTCGCGCCAGGCCAGATACTGGCAACAGGCCGATGACAAAACCCAGTCGCTGAACCGGTCGATGAAGCCGCGCGCCTGCGCGAGCGCGACGAAACGCGTCGGCGCGATCGGGCCGAGGCACGGATGATGCCATCGCGCCAGCGCTTCCAGCCCGACGATACGCCCGGTCTCCAGCTCGAACTGCGGCTGATAGACCAGGTACAACTCTTCGCGTTCGAGCGCCTGGCGCAGCTCGTTGCCGAGCGCCACCGGCTCCGCCTCATCGGGTTGATCGATACCGGCGAACCAGCAGAAACGGTCGCGCCCGGCCCGCTTGGCGGCGTACATCGCCGCGTCGGCGTGGGCCAACAGCGTAACGGCGTCGGCGCCGTCCTCGGGATAGCGCGCGGCGCCAATCGAGATCGTCACGCACAGCCGATGTTCACGCACGGCCACCGGCACGCGAAAACGCGCCAGCACGTCGGCAAGCACGGCTTCGATGCGCACGGTATCGGCCTCGTCGGCGACCGCCACGAATTCATCGCCGCCCATGCGGCCGAGCAACACCCCGGAGCCGCAGCAGTCGTTCAGCCGTTCAGCCGCCATGGCCAGCGCGCGGTCGCCGATGTTGTGTCCGAGGGAATCGTTGATGCTCTTAAAGCCATCGAGATCGAAATAGATCACGGTGAACGCGCCCTGCCGCTCGGTCGCCTCGGCGAGCTTCTTCGCGATACGCTCCTGAATCACGCGGCGGTTGAACAGGCCGGTGACCTGATCGTGCTCGGCCAAGTAGATGAACTGCTGCTGATCGGCGTACTGCCGAATCGAGTATCGGATTACGCGCTCGATAAGCACGGCGGTGAGCGCGTCCTTGGCCAGAAAATCGACCGCCCCGGCCTTCATCACCGCGAGATCGATCTCGTAATTGTCGTTGCCGGTCAATACCACGATCGGACCGGCGAAGCGCCGCGCGGCCGCGCCGTCCAGCACTTCCAGCCCGGTTCGTCGGCCGAGTTGATAATCGAGCAGGCAGATATCGTGGGCCGCGCGGGCGAGCTCCCGTTCGGCCTGAACGTGATCGTGGGCGAACGTCAACACATAGCGCACGCCCTGCGCCGACGCCAGCAGATTGGCCAGCCGCTCGCGATCCTCGGCGCTATCCTCGACGAGAAGAACGCGAATCGGCTCCGTTCCCTGATTCAAGACGGTATTCTTATTGAAACCTTAACTACGCAGTTTACTGCAACTGAACGCGCTCGCGCTGAAAATGCTGCTATGACGCCATTCCGGCTAACCGGATCAAACCGCGATCGGGGCCTTGATCGCCGGGTGGCTTTTATAATCAATCAGCTCGATATCCGCGAACCGGAACTCGAAAATATCGTCAACAGCCCGATTCAAGCGCAGCCGCGGCGGCTCGAGCGGTTCGCGCGCAAGCTGGGTCTCTACCTGCTCGAGGTGGTTCAGGTAAAGATGGGCATCGCCCAGGGTATGTACGAACTCACCCACCGCCAGACCGCAGACCTGAGCGATCATATGCGTAAGCAGCGCGTAGGACGCGATATTGAACGGCACGCCGAGGAAGATATCGGCGCTGCGCTGATAGAGCTGGCAGGACAACCGGCCCTCGGCGACATAGAACTGGAACAGCGCGTGACACGGCGGCAGCGCCATGATGTCGATTTCGGCCGGATTCCACGCGGTCACGATATGCCGGCGTGAATCCGGATTGCGCCGGATCGAATCGATTACCCGGGCGAGTTGATCGATCGATGCGCCGCCCGGCGCCGGCCAGCTACGCCACTGATAGCCATAAACCGGCCCGAGATCGCCGTTCTCGTCGGCCCATTCGTCCCAGATGCGCACCTTGTTCTCGCGCAGATAGGCGATATTGGTATCGCCGGCGATGAACCACAGCAGCTCGTGAACGATCGATCTAAGATGCAGCTTCTTGGTGGTCAGCGCCGGAAAACCGCGCGCGAGATCGAAACGCATCTGGCGGCCGAACACGGATTTCGTGCCCACGCCGGTGCGATCGGCCTTGGTTGCGCCGTGATCGCGCACCTCGCGCATCAGGTCGAGATACGGCTGTTCGAGCGCGGCGCTCATGCCGTGCTCGCCCGATTCGGGTCGCGCCGGGTATAGGCCCAGATCAGGATACCGACACCGACGACCACCATCGGCGCCGAATAGACCTGTCCGAGCGTCATCCAGCCGAAGGCGACGAAACCGGCGAACGCATCCGGTTGCCGAAAGAATTCGCAGAAAAAGCGAAAACAGCCGTAGCCGATCAAAAACAACCCGGACACCGCGGCGCGCGGCCGTGGTTTGGCCGCATAGAACCACAGAATCGCGAACAGAACGAGGCCTTCCAGCGTGGCCTCGTACAACTCCGAAGGATGGCGCGGCTCGGGTCCGACGTGCGGATACACCATCGCCCAAGGCACGTCGGTTACCCGACCGATCAGTTCACCGTTGATGAAGTTGGCGATCCGCCCGAAGAACAGCCCGATCGGTACGATCGGCGCGACGAAGTCGGTGATCTGGAAAAAACTTCGCCCGCTCTTGCGCGCGAACCAGGCCGCGGCGATAAACACGCCGATCAAGCCGCCGTGAAACGACATGCCGCCGTCCCAGACGGCGAATATCTGCAACGGATGATGAAAAAACCAATCCGGCTGATACAGCAGCACATAGCCCAGCCGCCCGCCGAAGACCACGCCCAACACGACATAGAACAGAAGGTCGCCGACCTCCTCGCGATGCCAATGCACGTGCGGCTGACGGGTGCGCACGATGCCCAGCCCCCAGCCGATAAGAAACGACAGCAGATACATCAGGCCGTACCAATGCACGGCCAGCGGGCCGATCGAAAAGGCGACCGGGTTGAAATCGGGGCGTACGAACATGGGCGCGGAGTTTAGCAGCACGCGGACGCGCGTTGGCGATCAAAGCCGACGACGAATCATCGAACGTGCGCCAGACTGCGGGTCTCCTGTTCGATCCGGCGTGCCCGACCCATCCGATCAGCGTGTGAGCGCATAGCAAAGCGCGTCGCGCGGCGCCGGCCCGGCGCCAAGATTGGGGCACGGCGCCCACCGGGCGAGCCGCCCTTCCAGCCGCATGCCGAGCTTTTCGAGCACGCGCGCCGACGCTAGATTATCGACGTCGCAAGTGGCCCAGACGCGATACAGCCCGGCGTTGGTCCACGCCGCCTCGAGCATCGCGCGCGCCGCCTCGGTCGCCAGGCCTCGTCCCCAGACCGTCGGCGCAAGAATATAGCCGATCTCGGCGCCATGCTGATCGAATTGGCAGGATGCCGCGCCGCACACCGCGCCCGACGCGCGGTCGGTGATCGCATAACAGAAATCGTCGCCCTCGGCCCAGCCGGCCGCTACGTCGTCGAGGAAATCATGGGTATCGTCGATATCCTCGGCCGTCGGCCAAATCATGTAGCGAGTGGCCACGGGGTCGCTGGCATAAGCGAAAATCGCGGCCGCATCCGTGGGCTCGGGCGGGCGCAGGTGCAGCCGCGCGGTATCGATGGCGCGCGGCATGGCGGTCAGCATCGGAATGGCTCCCGGTCACGCCGCGCCGAGCGCTTCAGCCCAGCTCGCGGCCGAACTCCTTGGCATAGCGCGCCTTGAATTCATCCATGGTGAAGGTGTGGTTCTGGGTGCCCGGCCGCTCGATCTTGATCGTGCCCAGCAGCGAAGCGATGCGGCCGGTGGTCTCCCAGTCGTAGCCTTGCTGTAGGCCGTAGATCAGCCCGGCCCGGAACGCATCGCCGCAGCCGGTCGGATCGGACAGGGCCGACGGGTTGCCGGTGGGGATCTCGTACGTCTTGCCATCGGCATAGATCACCGAGCCCTTGGCGCCCTTGGTCACGATCAGCGCCTTGAGTTTGGCTGCGATCTCGGCCTCGCCCAGGCCGGTGCGATCGCGCACGAGCTGCGACTCGTAGTCGTTGACCGCCAGATAGGCGGCCTGGTCGATGATCGTTTTCAGCTCGCCGCCGTTGAACATCGGCAGCCCTTGGCCCGGATCGAAGATGAAATCGATGCCGGCATCGGCAAACTGCTGGGCGTGCGAAACCATGCCCTCCTTGCCGTCGGGCGAAACGATGCCGAGCGTGATGCCGGCATCGCGCGGCACTTCCTGGACGTGCGCGTAATTCATCGCCCCCGGATGAAAGGCGGTGATCTGGTTGTCGTCCATGTCGGTGGTGATGTAGGCCTGCGCGGTATAGGCCTCGTCGATACGCTTGACGTAGTCGCGGCTGACGCCGTTTTGGTCCATCCAGTCCGCATAAACATCGAAATCGCTGCCCACGGTGCCCATAGCCTTGCCGTCGCCGCCCAGCAGCGCCAGCGAATAAGCGATGTTTCCGGCACAGCCGCCGAACTCCCGGCGCAT
>NZ_DASSKM010000019.1:0-20259 GCF_035690525.1 Salinisphaera sp. | reverse complement strand
TTGTACTGCAGACCGTCATCGAGCGTCTTCACGCCGTCTTTTTTCTTGTTCTGCGCCAGGAACTTCTGGCCGGCCTCGAGGTTCGACGCGGCTTTTTTCTGCTGCTGCTTCTTCTGCGCGGCCGCCATGTCCGAGACCACGCCCTGCATGACGGTGTGTAGCTGTTTCTCGCTCAGCCGGGTCTTGGCGCCGCCCATCTCGTCACGCAGGCCCTGGGTGAGCTGATCGAGGTCCACGTCCATCGGCAGATCCTTGAGCGAATGGCCGATGTCCATGCCCAGCGCGTAGCTGCGCTTTTCCTTCTTGTCGGTGAACTGCCCGGACGAGTTGGCCTGATCGGTTTGACTCGCATTCGATCCGGACGAGCTGTTGTCGCCGCCGGACTGACTGTTGTCCGAGCTCGACTGGCTGCCGCACGCGGTCAATGCCAATGTGCAGGCAAACAGTGCAATCGTTCGTTTCATGCCGCTTATTCCTATCCGTGATGGCGCACCAAGCCTACGCGAAAGGCTTGATCAGCAAAAGAACGCGCCGGCGCGATGCACCGATCAGCGCTGGCGGTGGCCCAGACGCAGGCGCAGCGCGTTCAGGCGGATGAAACCGGCCGCGTCCTTCTGGTCGTAGGCGCCCCGGTCGTCCTCGAACGTCGCAATGGCCTCATCGAACAGACTGTCCGATGCGGATTTGCGGCCCACGATGCTGACCGATCCCTTGTAGAGCTTGACCCGCACCACGCCGTTGACGTGGGCCTGCGAGTTGTCGATCGCCGCCTGGAGCATCTCGCGCTCGGGCGAGAACCAATAGCCGTTGTAGATCAACTTGGCATAGCGCGGCATCAGCTCGTCCTTCAAGTGCGCGGCCTCGCGATCCAGGGTGATCGACTCGATCGCGCGGTGGGCTCTGAGCATGACGGTGCCGCCCGGCGTTTCGTAGCAGCCGCGCGACTTCATGCCGACATAGCGGTTTTCGACGATATCGATGCGGCCGATACCATGCGCGCCGGCGAGCTTATTGAGCCGGGCCAACACCTGGTACGGCGTGAGTTGCTCGCCGTCGACGGCTACGATATCGCCGCGCTCGTAGGTAAGCTCGATCTCCTGCGGGGCATCGGGCGCATCCTCGGGCGCCACGCTCCACTCCCACATGGACTCCTCGGCCGGCGTCCACGGATCCTCGAGCACGCCGCCTTCATAGGAGATATGCAGCGCATTGGCATCGGTGGAATACGGCGAACCGCCATCGATCTTCTTGCGGATGTCGATGCCGTTGGCCTCGGCGTAGGCCAGCAGCCGCTCGCGCGAATTCAGATCCCACTCGCGCCAGGGCGCGATCACCTTGATGCCCGGCATCAGCGCGTAGGCCGACAGCTCGAAGCGCACCTGATCGTTGCCCTTGCCGGTCGCCCCGTGCGCGATGGCGTCGGCGCCGGTCTGCCCGGCGATCTCGACCAGGCGCTTGGAGATCAGCGGGCGCGCGATCGAGGTGCCAAGCAGATACTCGCCCTCGTAGATCGCGTTGGCACGGAACATCGGATAAACGAAATCGCGCACGAACTCTTCGCGCAAATCGTCGATGAAGATTTCCTTCACCCCGAGTTGCTCGGCCTTGGGCCGGACCTCGTCGAGCTCCTCGCCCTGGCCGATATCGGCGGTGAAAGTCACCACCTCGCAATCGTAACTATCCTGGAGCCACTTCAGGATCACCGAGGTATCGAGGCCGCCGGAGTAGGCCAGCACGACCTTGCGCACATTACTGCTCATTGCTGCGGTTCGCTATCGTAAGCATTTTCAAGGGTCGGTCAGTATACAAAAAACGAGACCCCGCCGGCCCCGGCGGCCTCAGCGGCCATGCCGGCGTCAACAGGCGCGAACGCAACTGCTACCATGCGCATATGACCGACTTCCATGATGAAGCCGCGGCCCCGCCGCGGATGGCCACCCGTTTCCGCGGTTTTCTGCCGGTAGTGATCGACGTGGAGACCGGCGGCTTCAATGCCGCGACCGATGCTCTGCTGGAAATCGCCGCGGTGACGGTCGACTTCGACCAGAATGGCCAACTCGCGGTACGCGAATCGGCTTCATACCACGTCGCGCCCTTCGAGGGCGCCAATATCGAGCCGGCCTCGCTCGAGGTCAACGGCATCGATCCGCATCATCCGCTGCGCCCGGCCATTCCCGAACGCGACGCGCTCGGCCGCATCTTTTCCATGGTGCGCGAGACAATGAAGGCCGACGGCTGCAAACGGGCGGTTTTGGTCGGCCACAACGCCCATTTCGATCTTGGCTTTCTCAACGCCGCGATCGCGCGCACCGGCATCAAGCGCAGCCCGTTTCATCCTTTTTCCTGCTTCGATACGGCCACACTCGCCGGCGTGGCGCTCGGTCAGACCGTCCTGCGCCGCGCCGCGGCCGCGGCCGGCATGAGCTGGGACAACGACGCGGCGCACTCCGCGCGCTACGACACCGAGCAGACCGCACGCCTGTTCTGTACCATCGTCAACCGCTTTCAGCCTATCTTCGAAGCCATTCCGCCCGCTCCGCAGCCGTGAGACGGCCCCTAGTCCGGCCATTGGCGTCTGCCACCGGCGCTGGCTAAACTGCGCTCGCAGCACGGGCTCGACCTACCCGTCGCGTGCAGCCCTGTCGTACGTCCGAATCGGCCCCACACGCGCCTATGTCCACGACTTCGTCATTCGCCAACGATCATCCCCTGCTCGGCCGCCTCGGTCTGGGCTTCAAGGCCGTGCGCTTCGGTGGTGTGCTGCTGCTCGGCGTACTGCTGCTGCCGGCGGTGCCGCCATTGGGCCGGCGCAGCAAATATCTGATCGCCTGGTGGCTCAGGCGCATGCTGAATGCGCTGCACGTGCGCCTGGATATCGACGGCACCGTGCCCTCCGGCCCGATGCTCGTGGTCGCCAATCATTGCTCCTGGCTGGACATCCTCGTACTCGGTCAGGTGTTCAACACGGCCTTCGTGTCCAAAGCCGAGGTCGGCAAGTGGCCGCTGGTCGGCGCCTTCGCGCGAGCCGGCGGCACACTTTTTCTCCACCGCGGGCAGGGCAAGACCGGCGAGACCAGCGCCTCGATTCGCGCGATGCTCGAATCCGGGCGTTCGGTGCTGTTCTTTCCCGAGGGCACGACCACGCCCGCCCCGGAGCCGCAGCGTTTTCATGCGCGTTTGTTCGCGGCCGCGATCGACGGCGGCTACAGCATACTGCCGGTCAGCCTGCGCTACTGCGACGACACCACGCCGCCCGGCATGCACCACGCCCTGGCGCCGTGGGTGAACGAAGCCGCGCTGTGGCCGCATTTCCGCGATTTGTTCAAACTGCGCGAAATCCGGGCCGAGGTGCGGGTCTGCGCGCCGCTCGATCCACGCGGTTACGATCGCCGCAGCCTGGCCGAGGCCGCCCGCATGGCGGTCGCCCACCGCCAGGCGGTCGCCGCGGCGCGCGACCTCAGGGAGCGGAAGACGGCGGGCGCGGGATAAGCGCGCCGTTGGGGCCGAGGCCGCGGGCGGCGTAATAATCGGCGCCGTCGGTGCCGTCGTAGCGGCGCTCGTTGAGAAAACGCCGGATCACCCCGGCCGATTCGTTGGCCCGCATCAGAAGAATCAAATGCCCGCCGCCGCGCACCACATGCAGGTAGGACTTGGCAATCAGCCAATACAGAATGCGGCTGTTGACCAAGGGCACGATCGGGTCGTCGTCCCCGCCCATGATCAGCGTCGGGCAGTGAAGCCGATGCAGGCGATGCACGCTGGTCCAGCCGATGCTGGCGATCAACTGGTTCATATAGCCGCGCGTGCTCGGCCCGCTGGCATAGCGCCCGCGCCGGGTGATCAATTCCGGCCGGCGCCGCATCAGCCCGCCATACAGGCCGGCGACCGCTTCCGGCAGTGTTTCCGCGCGCTCGTAACGGCGCGCCGCGGCCAGACGTTTGAGAATGCTCGAATGCGAGGCCAGGCTGGGCCAGCCGATGGAACTCGAGGCCAGCACCAGCCGATTGACCCGGCCTGGATGATCGAGGGCGAACTGCTGGGCGAGCGCTCCGCCCCAGGACAGGCCGACGACGTTCAAGGCTTCGTCGTACCCCAGCCGCCGTAGAAACGTGGCGACCAGAGCCGCATGCCAGCCCATCCGGTGGGGCACGCTGCGCGCCGGGGAGCGCCCGGAACCCGGCATCTCGAGCGCGATGATCTCGGCCTCTTCGAGCGCATCGACAAACGGCAGCAGCATGTCGAGATTGGCGCCGATCGTATTCAGAATCAGCATCGGCCGCCCACGGCCGCGCCGGATGCCGTAACGCAGGCGCACGCCGTCGACGTCGATCCAGTCGACGTGTATCCGGGTACGCCGCCGCAGTACACTGCGTTCCGGCGGTAGCCGGCGAGCGGCGCTTATGTTGTTTTCGCTTATGCTGTTTTCTAAGGGGTTCGGCACAGGAAGTCCTCGATCCGGCCCGGATCAGCGCTGGCGTACATAACGGCCCGGAGCGGCCTCGATCGGCTCGAAATCGTCATTGCCGAACACGTCGGGTGCGGCCACTTCGGGGCCGCCGTGCTCGCGGCACCAGTCGATCCAGGCCGGCCACCAGGATTCTCGAACCGCGCGGGCGCCGCGCCGCCAGTCCACCGGATCGAGGTCGTGATCGTCGTTGACCCAGAACTCCCGCGCGGCGCCCGGTGGGCAGAGCACAGCCTGCGCATGGCCGCCGGCGCCGAGAATAAAACGCCGCTTGCCGTGAAACATCTGCAGCGAGCGGTAGCAGGCCTGCCACGGCGCAATATGATCGGCCGCGCCGGCGACGACGAACACGTCCTGTTCGACCGTCGACAGATCCACCGCGCCGCCGGGCAGGCGGAGCCCATCGGCCGCGGGTAATCGATCGCCGCGGTAGATACCGAGCAGATCGGCGTGCAGGCGCGCCGGCAGCCGCGTGGTATCGCTGTTCCAGTACAGGATGTCCGAGGCCGGCGGCGGCTGGCCCAGAACATAGTTGTGGGTCACGAAACGCCAGATCAGGGCATCCGGACGTTGCCAGGCAAAAGCGCGCGCCATCGCCGCCCCGTCCAGAACGCCGTCGGCCGCCGAACGCGACAACGCGCGGGCGATGGTCTCGTCGTTGCCGGCGGGCACGTCCGCGAGGCCGCGCGGGGATTCGAGCAGGGTGACGAAAAGCGTCAGGCAGGCCACGCGTTCACCGCGCCCGAGCGCGGCACAGCGCGCCGCCGCGGCCACCGCGGTCAGCCCGCCGGCGCAGGCGCCGGCGAGCTTGACCGGCCGCTGCCCGGCGACGCGCCAGACGATATCGATCGCCTGGACGAGCGTGTCGACGTAATCGCTCAGGCCCCATCGACGCTGGGCCGCGGTGGGATTGCGCCACGACACGGCGAACACCTGTTGCCCCATCGTCAGGGCGTAGCGCGCCAAGCTGTTCTCGCGGCTCAGGTCGAAGATGTAGTACTTGTTGATCTGGGGCCCAACGAGCAGGATCGGCGCCGCGTCGACGCGGGGGGTATGCGGGGTGTACTGGATGAGTTCGCAGATGTCGTCGCGATAGATCACCGCCCCCGGCGTGGCCGCGATGTTGGCGCCGATGGCAAAAGCCGCGGCGTCGACCTGGCGCGGCAGCCCCGGCTGGTCCCGCAGATCGCGCAGCAACTGATAAAGCCCGGTCATCGCGGAACGCCCGCGCGTGCTCACGAGGTTCTCGTAGAAGCCCGGATGGGTGAGAAACAAATTCGCCGGCGACAAGCCCGCGATCAGATGCTCGATCGCGAACGACAACTGACGCCGGCGGGTCTCCGCCAGACCAGCCACGCCGACCAGATCGCGCAGCGCCTCGGCCAGCGCGAGATAGACGCCGGCTATCCGGCCGAACACCGGGCTTGCCCGCCATGCCGGATGCGCAAAGCGCAGATCGTCCGGCGACGGCCGAAAACCGCCGCGGGCGAACAGTGCCAGGGCCAGGCGCGACAACAATCTCGCCTCGATGCGCAGCGCCAGCGCCGGATGCCGGGCCAGAAGCCCGAGCACATCGCCTGCGGCCCGGCCGATGTCGGGCCAGCGGACATCGGCGGTGGCGCAGATGCCCGGCACTTCGCCGGCAAGCGGGCCGCGATTCACGCGTTCGGCCGGATCCGAGACTCCGGTTGGGTGGTTCACGCCGCCTCCTGTGGTATCGAGCCGTCGACCACGATTGATGGTTACAATGACCTTACGCGTTTTTCAAGCGAGTGATGCATGGCATTGATTGGGGGTGTGGGTAAACGCTTCGACACCGTAGTCTGGGGGCCCGAGCTCGAACGTCTCCGCGGCCCGCGCCGCTGGTTTCTGGTGGCGCTGCGCATCGTGCTCACTCTGATCGAGGATTTCCGTAACGGCGAGATCACCATGCGCGCCATGGGGCTGGTCTACACCACGCTGGTTTCGCTGGTGCCGCTGCTCGCGCTGGCGTTCTCGCTGCTCAAGGCGTTCGGCGCGGACAACTCGCTGCGCCCGGTGCTGGAGCGTTTTCTGGCCCCGCTCGGTGGCGGTAGCGATCAAATCATCGACAAGATCGTGGGTTTCGTCCAGAACGTCCAGGTCGGCGTATTGGGCGCGATCGGCGTGGTCACGCTGATCTATTCGGTGATCTCGCTGATCCAGAAGGTCGAGGCCGGCTGCAACTATATCTGGCACGTGCGCAAACCGCGCTCGATCGGCCGCCGCGTGACCGAGTACCTCAGCGTGCTGGTCGCCGGCCCGCTGGTCATTCTCGCCGCGGCCAGCATGACCGCGACCATAACCAACAACAGCACGGTGGCCTGGCTCACCTCGATCGAGCCGTTCGGCTCCGCACTCTACCTGGGCGGACGCATCCTGCCCTACGTGCTCTACGGCATCGGCTTCACGCTGCTGTTCAAGTTCATACCCAACACGCAAGTACGCGTGCTCCCGGCACTGGGCGGCGGCATCTTTTCGGGTGTGCTATGGCAGACGGCGAGCCTCGGCTTCGCCGTGTTCGCCAAGAGCGCCGGCAACGTCAACGCCATCTATTCCAGCTTCGCCATCCTGATCCTGCTGCTGATCTGGCTGTACGTGTCGTGGATGATCCTGCTGCTCGGCTGTCGCGTGGCCTTTTTACTCCAGCACAACGAACGGCTCACCCGGGGCCATTATCCGCCGCGGCTCGGGGCCGCCGAGCGCGAGCGCCTGGCCCTGCTGATCACCGCGCTCGTGGCCGCTCGCTTTATCCGTGGCGACCGGCCGTGGACCGTCGCCGGCCTCGCCCATACCTTGCGCGCCGCGCCGGATCATATTCAGGACATCGCCGATCAACTCGTGGCCGGCGATCTGCTGGTGGAGATCGGCGATATCGGCACCCCGCTGCTGCCGCGGCGCGATATTGCGGAAGTCCGGCTGCTCCGCGTGCTCGATATCGTGCGCGCCGGGGAAGCGGCCGCGCGCGCGGCGCCGCGCGATCTATCCGTCGCCCGGGCGGTCGACGCGCTGGCCGAAGACGTCGAGCACGCCAGGCGCAAAGTCTATGCCGAACGTTCGCTGCGCGATCTGGCCCTCGCTCTGCGCGCCGAGCGCGAGACCACGGACCGACAACTGCCGGACGCGAGCCGACCTTTCGCCCATGCGACGGACCGGCATCAGGTATGACACCATGAAAACCGCCGGTACGCGCCAACGACAACGGTTGTCAGAGGAGAGACCGTGAACAAGAACTGGCTAGAACAATATCCGGACGGGGTGCCCGCCGAGATCCGGCTCGACGACGAGCGCACGCTGGTCGACGTGATCGAAAACAGCTGCCGCGAGTTCGGCGGCGCGCCCGCCTTCTCGAACATGGATGTCGAGATGAGCTACACCGAGCTGGAGGCGCAATCACGGCATTTCGCGGCTTATCTGCAACATGAGCTCGGGTTTTCCAAGGGCGATCGCGTCGCGATCATGATGCCCAATCTACTGCAATATCCAATCGCGCTGTTCGGCATTCTTCGCGCCGGGATGGTGGCGGTCAACGTCAACCCGCTGTATACCGCGCGCGAACTCGAGCACCAGCTTTCCGATGCCGGGGCGCGGGCGATCGTGATCGTGGAGAACTTCGCGGCCACGCTGGAAAAGGTGATCGACAAGGTGCCGCTGGAAACGGTCATCACCACCCAGATCGGCGACTGCCTGCCGGCGATCAAGCGCACGATCGTCAATTTTGCGGTCAAGCACGTCAAGCGCATGGTGCCCGCCTTCCAGCTACCCGGCGCGATCGCGTTGACCACCGCGCTCGCCGACGGCGCCAAGCAGTCGATGAAGCCGGTCGAGGTCGAGCCCGGCGACATCGCGTTTCTACAGTACACCGGCGGCACCACCGGCCTGGCCAAGGGCGCGATCCTCACGCACCGCAACATGGTCGCCAACATCGAACAGGCTCAGGCCTGGCTCGACCCTTGGACCGAGAAGGGCCGCGAACTGATCATCACGCCGCTGCCGCTGTATCACGTGTTCGCATTGATGGCGAACTGCCTGGTGTTTCTCCAGCAAGGCGGCAAGAACGTGCTGATCACCAATCCGCGCGACATCCCGGCCCTGGTCAAGGAGTTCGGCAAGCACAAGCCGAGCGCTTTCACCGGTGTGAACACGCTGTTCAACGCGCTGGTGAACAACGACGACTTCGCCAAGCTCGATTTCTCGAATCTCAAGATCACGCTGGGCGGCGGCGCCGCCGTACAGAAGGCCGTGGCCGAAAAATGGCAGAAGATCACGGGCGTGCCGCTGATCGAGGCCTATGGTCTGACCGAAGCCTCGCCGGCGGTCTCGATCAACCCGCTCGACCTGGAACGCTACAACGGCTCGATCGGCGTGCCGATCCCGTCGACGGACATTTCCATCCGCGACGAAAACGGCGCCGAGGTCGAACCCGGCCAGCCCGGCGAGCTTTGTGTCCACGGCCCGCAGGTCATGGCCGGCTACTGGAACAAACCGGAGGAGAACGACAAGACGTTCTTCGCCGACGGCTACCTGCGTACCGGCGATATCGCCCAGTTCGACGACAACGGGTTCCTCTATATCGTCGACCGCAAGAAGGACATGATTCTGGTCTCCGGCTTCAACGTCTATCCCAACGAGATCGAGGACATCGTCGCCTCCCATCCGAAAGTGATGGAGGCCGCCTGCGTGGGCGTCGAGGACGAGAAATCCGGCGAAGTGGTCAAAGTGTTCGTGGTCAAGCGCGACCCCAGCCTGACCGAGGACGAGCTCATCGAGTTCTGCCGCCAGGAGCTCACCGGCTACAAGGTGCCCAAGCAGGTCGTGTTCATCGACGAACTGCCGAAATCCAACGTCGGCAAGATCCTGCGCAAGGAACTGCGCGACGGGTAACGCCATGCTGAATCGCGAATAATACCAACCCTCATAAAGATTGATCGATCTTCATGAAGTCATAATTCATCCGCAAATGAACGCCAATAAACGCGAATGAAAGCTAATTTTCTTTATTTTGTGTGCATCGGCGTTTATTTATCAACACGCCACGGCTTGCCGCGGGCACCTTGGCAATGGGGTTCCCAAAGGGGAGAAGCGCTAGCTCTCCCCTTTGGTCGCCCGCGCGGGTTCATACCGCGCGGGCGAAAGACATTTGATCGGCGGGCTGTTATCGATCGGCCCGGTCGGCGATGATCATGTCGGCCGCTTTCTCCGCGATCGCGGTGGTGGGCGCATTGGTATTGCCGCCGACGATGCTCGGCATGATCGAGGCATCGACCACGCGCAATGCTGCCAGCCCGTGCACCCGCAGGCGCTCGTCGACCACGGAGTCCCCGCCTTGGCCCATCTTGCAGGTGCCGACCGGGTGGTAGATGGTCTCGGCGCGGCGCCGGATGTAGTTCTCGATCGCCGCATCGTCGACGATATCCTCGCCGGGTTCGAGTTCGGCCTCGCGGTGTTCGGCCAGCGGCGGGGCGCGCATGATGCGCCGGCCGATTTTCACCGCCTTGACCAGCTGCGCCAGATCGCGCGGGTCGGCCAGATAGTTCGGATCGATATACGGCTCGGCCTTTGGATCGGCGCTGGTCAGGCCGATATGCCCGCGCGACTTCGGCCGCAGATCGCAGATACGCAACGTATAGCCATGGTAGCGGATGGTATTGCGCAACCGATGGCCATGATCCTGTTCGATCGTGGGGATGAAGTGCAGTTGCAGGTCGCCGAGGTCGGGGTTGTCGGTACTGCTGACGAAACCGCCGGATTCGGCTATGTTGCTGGTCAGCCAGCCGCGGCCGTGGCGTAGATAGCCCCAGAGCGCGATCGGCGCGTCGACGAAGATAAACTTGGCGCCCAGCCGCAGGCTGAGCGTGGTCCGCTCACGCTCGATCACGCTGATATCGAGATGATCCTGCAGATTGCGCCCGACGCCCAGCAGTTCGTGATGCAGGCGAATGCCATGCGGTTCGATCGCCTCGCGCGGGCCGACGCCGGACAGCAGCAACAGCTGCGGCGTGTTGATCGCGCCGCCGCAGAGCAGGACTTCGCGGCGCGCGCGTATCGTGCGTTCGCCGCCGAACCGGCCCTTGCGGTAAACCACGCCGACGGCGCGCCGCCCTTCGAAAATCACGCGATTCGCCCGCACGCGGGTGATCACGGTGAGGTTGGCCCGATCGGCGACCGGGTGCAAAAAGGCATCCGCGTTCGAACAACGACGCCCATTGTTCTGAGCCACGTGGTAGCGCCCGACGCCGACGTCGGTGGCGCCGCTGAAGTCGTCGTTGCGCCGATAGCCACAGGCCTCGGCCGCGGCGATAAATTTCTCGTTGAGCGGATTGTCGTGGCGACCCCGGCTGACGCGATAGCCACCGGCATCGCCGTGGTATTCGTTCGCGCCGCCCTCGAAGCCTTCCGACTTGCGGAAATAACCGAGCATGTCGCGATAGCCCCAGCCGTCGTTGCCGTCGGCGGCCCAACGTTCATAGTCGGCCGCGCCGCCGCGCGTGTAGCACATGGCATTGACCGCGCTCGACCCGCCGAGCGTCTTGCCGCGCGGCCAGAACAGCCGGCGGTTGGCCAGCCGCGTCTGGGGCGCGGTGTAGTAGGCCCAGTTGAACATCTTCGACCGCATCAGGCCGATGATGCCGATCGGAATATGCAGGAGCGGGTTCCAATCCCGCGGGCCGGCCTCCAGCACCGCGACCGACACGCTGTCGTCGGCCGACAGACGATTAGCCAGCACGCACCCGGCGGAGCCGCCGCCGACGATCACATAGTCGTAGACCTGTTCTCGCTCGGCCACGGCGACTCCTTGTTCAAATCACGGGGTTCCCCTATAGGTTTAGCGGTAATCGCGCCATCGATCAATGTCTGGCTTCGGGCAGCGTGATGTTGAGTTCGAGCACTTCCAGATCGCCCTCGCGCTCGATTTCCATCTGTACCGCGTCTTCGCCGACTTCGACGTACTTGCGCAACACCGCGAGCAGATCCTGCTGAAGCTGCGGGAAATAGGCCGGCTGATCCCCCCGTCCGGTACGCCGATGGGCGACCACGACTTGCAGCCGCTCCTTGGCCAGCTTGGCCGAAGGATTCTTCTTCTCGGAAGAACGGAAAACGTCTAGCCAACCCATGGTTTATCTCCCCATCAGTCGGTCGAAGAAGCCTTTCCTGGCCTGCGTGAAACGCAGCGGCCGGTCCTCGCCCAAAAAGCGCGCCACCATGTCCATGTACGCGCCGCCGGCGTCGGCATTATTCTCCAGCACCACCGGCATGCCGGAGTTGGAGGCGTTGAGCACGGTTTCGGATTCGGGCACCACGCCCAGCAACGGGATGGCCAGGATATCGCCGATATCGTCCAGCGAGAGCATCTCGCCCTTGCCCACACGGCTCGGCGCATAGCGCGTGACCACGAGATGTTCCTTGACCGGCTCGGCGCCTTCCATCGAACGCTTGGTCTTGGACGACAGCATGCCCAGCACGCGGTCGGAATCGCGCACGGAAGAGACTTCCGGATTGGTCACGATCACCGCCTCGTCGGCGAAGTGCATCGCCATCAGCGCGCCCTTCTCGATACCGGCCGGCGAATCGCAGACGATATACTCGAAATCCTCGGCTAGCTTGTTCAGCGTGCGCTCGACGCCTTCCTCGTTGAGCGCGTCCTTGTCGCGCGTCTGCGAGGCGGCGAGGATCGACAGATTGTCGATCCGCTTGTCGCGGATCAGCGCCTGCTTGAGATTGGCTTCGCCGTTGATCACGTTGACGAAGTCGAACACCACACGGCGCTCGCACCCCATGATGAGATCGAGGTTGCGCAAGCCGACGTCGAAGTCGATCACGACCGTTTTGTGCCCCCGCATGGCAAGGCCGGCGGCGAACGACGCCGAGGTTGTGGTCTTGCCGACCCCGCCCTTGCCCGACGTGACTACGATGATCTTGGCCACTGATTACTCCTGAAGTTCGATCAGCAAATTGTCATTCTCCAGCCGGACCTGGACCGGCCTGGAACGCACCCCCTCGTCCATCGCGTCGGCGACCTTGTAACAGCCGGCGATCGCGACCAGATCCGGTTCGAAACGCTTGCAGTAGATGCGGGCTTGCGCGTCGCCCGAAGCCCCCGCCAATGC
Source organism: Salinisphaera sp. (assembly GCF_035690525.1). Taxonomy (GTDB): domain Bacteria; phylum Pseudomonadota; class Gammaproteobacteria; order Nevskiales; family Salinisphaeraceae; genus Salinisphaera. The sequence continues at coordinate 7,668 of NZ_DASSKM010000019.1, read as the reverse complement.
CCGGCCGCGCAGCGCGCCATAGACATGAATATGCCCGTCGGCCAGTACTTCCGCGCCTTCGGAGACCGAGGTCGCGATCACCAGATCGCCGCCGCGCGCGTAGATCTGCTGGCCGGAGCGAATCGGCTTGGTGATCAGGCGCGTCGGCGTGCGGGACGGCGCTTCCGGCTCGGGCGCGGCGGCCGGTCGGCTTTTAGGCGCCGGTTTTCGCGGCTTGCGTTCGGACCCGGCATCGGGCTCGGGGACGCTGGCCGAGCGCGCCGGCGAGGTGATGACACCCAAACCGGCCGCGCGGGCCGCTTCGGCGGCGGCCTCGGAGGGGTCGAGCACGCCCACGACGACCAGATCGGCGGCAGTCATAATTTCGGCCACGCGCGCCAGGTCCGGAATCTGTTCGGGCAGCGATAGCAGCACCGGAAGGCGGGTGAAAAAACCCGGCGCGCGCGCCAGCTGTTCATCCACCAGGGTCGCAATTTGGTCGCAGTCGGCTTCCCGGATCTCGAGGACGGTGAGCGTCATCATCCGGCCCTTGAAAACAACGCCGGAATCCGAGGTGGTCTTGGTTTGCGCCATGCCCGAGTCGTGTTGGCTAAAGCGGCGAGTCTAGCACGCTGATCGAGCCCGACATCCTGCATTTTTACGGCCCGGTGGCGTACATTGACGCGGCGCTTAAATAATTGAGTTGCACCGCCCGCCGGCGCGTGCCTATGCTCGGAAAACAATGATTTTCGCAACGCCGGGAACGGTGCAGGGGCTGTCATGATCGCGCTGTTGTGGTTCGTCATATTCATTGCCGTATTCATCGCGTTGGCCTATGTACGCGCCGGGCTGCGCACCACGACCGTCGCGATCGGCGTGCTGTTGGCGATTTGCACCGGCACGAGCACCGGCGCGCCGGTCGCCTTCATTTTGTGGCTGGTCTTTGTCGGCGTCTTCGCCACGCTCAATATCGGCGCGCTGCGTAAACCCTTACTCACCCGGCCCGCGCTCAAGCTGTTCCGTGGCGTGCTGCCCACGCTCTCGGCGACCGAGCGCACCGCGCTCGACGCCGGCACGGTCTGGTGGGAGGGCGAGCTGTTCTCGGGCCGGCCCAATTGGCGGCGGCTCGAAGAACTGCCGCCGGCGCGGCTGTCGGAGGAGGAGCAGGCCTTTCTGGACGGGCCGGTCCAGACCCTGCTCGACCTATGCGACGAATGGCGGATCACGCACGAGGACGCCGACCTGCCGCATGATGCCTGGCAATACATCAAGGACAACAAATTCTGGGGCATGATCATCCCCAAACGCTACGGCGGCCTGGAATTCTCGGCCTATGCCCATTCCTGTGTGCTGGCCAAGGTGGGCTCCGGCCCGGCCGGCGGCACCGTCGGCCCGGTGGTGGCCGTGCCGAATTCGCTCGGCCCCGCCGAACTGCTCATGCACTACGGCACCGAGGAGCAACGCGATCACTACCTGCCGCGGCTGGCCGCCGGCGAGGAAATTCCGTGCTTCGGCCTGACCAGCCCGTTCGCCGGCTCCGATGCGGGCGCGATCCCGGATCGCGGCGTGGTCTGCCGCGGCCAGTGGCGCGGCGAGGACGTTCTCGGCATGAAGCTGACCTGGGACAAGCGCTACATCACGCTCGCCCCGATCGCCACCGTGCTCGGCCTCGCCTTCAAGATGTACGACCCGGACGGCCTGCTCGGCGGCGAGACCGAGTTGGGCGTGACCTGCGCGCTGATCCCGACCGATACCCCCGGCTGTCACATCGGGCGCCGACACTTCCCGGCCAGCGCGCCGTTCCAGAACGGCCCGACCCGGGGCACCGACGTGTTCGTGCCGCTGGACATGATCATCGGCGGGCGCGAGATGATCGGCCAGGGCTGGCGCATGCTGATGGAATGTCTGTCGGTCGGGCGCTCGATCTCGCTGCCCTCCGGTTCGACGGGCGACGCGATCTGTAATACGCGGCTGACCGGCGCCTACGCGGTCACGCGTCGGCAGTTCAATATATCCATCGGCGAATTCGAGGGCGTGGCCGAAGCGCTGGCGCGTATCGGCGGCAAGACTTATGCCTGCGAATCGGTGCGCCGCTTTACCGCCAACGCGGTGGATCTGGGCGAAAAGCCCTCGGTCGCCTCGGCGATCGCCAAATACCACGTCACCACGCTGGCCCAGGAAGTCGCCAAGGATGCGATGGACGTGCACGCCGGCAAGGCGGTCATGCTCGGCCCGTCCAACCCCGTGGCGCGCAGTTTCCAGGCCGCGCCGGTCAATATCACCGTCGAGGGCGCCAATATTTTGACCCGCTCGATGATGATCTACGGCCAGGGCGCGATCCGCTGCCATCCCTATGTGCTCGACGAGATCGAGGCCGCCAACAATCGCGACCAAAGCGCGGCGCTCAATGCCTTCGACAACCTGCTCTATCGCCATGTCGGCCACGATCTGGCGGCGGCGGCGCGTTCGCTGGTCATGGGGTTCACCGGCGGCCTGGGTTCGGCGGCCGGCCGCACCGGTCAACTCGCCCCTTATTACCGCGCGATGAACCGCTATTCGGCGAATTTGGCGCTGATCTCGGACGTGGCGATGGCCACGCTCGGCGGCACGCTCAAATTCCGCGAATCGCAGTCGGCCCGGCTCGGCGACGTGCTGTCCCATCTGTATATCGCCAGCGCGACCCTCAAGCGGTTCGTCGAAGACGGCGAACACACCGAGGATCTGCCGCTGGTGGCTTGGGTCTGCGAAAACGCCTTTGCCGAAATCGAGGCCGCGCTGGCCGGCGTGCTGCGCCATCTGCCTGGGCGCGCGGCGGCCCTGGCCGCCGGCGCGCTGATTTTCCCGCTGGGCCGCACCGCACGCGCGCCGAGCGACGGCCTGGGGCGCCGCATCGCGCGTCTGGTGCAAACCCCCGGCGCGGCGCGCGACCGGCTCACGCCGCGTTGCTATATCTCCGAGACCCGAACCGACACCGCGCTCGCCCTGTTCGAGCGCGCGATGGCCGCCACGCTTGCAACCGCCGACCTGCACAAGAGCGTGGTCAAGGCGCGCAAGGCCGGCGCCATCGATGCCGATCATCCGCGCGACCAGATCGATCAGGCCGAATACAATGGTGTGCTCGACGCGGCCGAGGCAACGCGACTACGCGAGGCCTTCGAGCTGCAGATGGCCGTGATCCACGTCGATGATTTCGATCCGGACGAAATGCGTTCGCGGGTCAGGAAAGCGGCGTCCGACCGAGCGAGCGCCGCCTGAGCCGGCCGCACGTCGGCCGTTCGGCGCCGCTCATGCCATTGGCGGGTGTACGGCGGCCACTAAAACGAATCAAATGTCTTTCGACCGCGCGGTCGACCCACGGGGAGAGCTCTCCCCTTTGGGAACCCTATTGCTAAGGTGTCCGCGGCAAGCCGCGAGGTATTGGTTAAAAGAAACATTGATTACCAAGAATCGATCCCTTGCGCGATCAGGCCGCTTCAGAGCGCCTGAAACCGGGGCTAATACCAAGGTATGAATCATAGTTTTGGCAGCGCTTTAGGCTGCGCGAAAACGCGGATCGGCCGATCAAAGGCCCGCGCCGCAAGCACTTTCGGGGAAATGTATTCGATGCCGCTCCGGCCGTTCGAGTATCGCCGCCGGCCGCGGTAGTTGCGGCTATAGCGCGATTTCAAACGGTTCGCTAGGCTCGACCACGCGTGATTCTAAAAATATGACGTGTCGCATTGCGCCGAACACGTCTTGCTTCAAGGGAGAATATCGTGCAGAAGAAGCGACTTACCGGGGCGCCGGGCGCCGCGCAGGGCGGCATGTTTCGTCCAAAGGCAATCGGGGGATTTGCCCGAAGCGGCGTTCATTGGGGTCGCGGCGTGGGCGTATCGCTGGTGCTGGCGGCCATCGCCACGTCCATGACCGCCTGCAGCAGCGGCAGTGGCGGGGATAACGGGGTTCCCGACCAGCCGCAGGCATCCGGCTCGGTCTTCGCCTATCCCTACAACGGGCAGCAGGACGTCACGCTCAACAGCCAGATCGTGGTCAAATTCGAACACGGGCTATCGAGTGATGCCAACAAAGCGCTGGCGTTACGCGCGGGTTCGGCCACGGCCGACAACGCGGCGGCCACCGTCAGCGCCGACAGCGACAGCTCGGACGCGCAGGCCGGCATTCTGACCATCACGCCCGCGGGCGATTTGAAGCCGAACACGACGTACTACATCGTCGCGACACAAAATATCGCCGATAGCGCCTACGGCAAGGGCGACACGATCACCCAATTCACCACCGGCCCCGCCCCGGGCCGCCCGGCCGATACCGACCGGCTCCAAGTCGTGGAAACCACGCCGGGCAACGTCAATCCGGTAACCCACGACCGGAGCGTCTTCACCCAGTTCAATTCGGTGCATGTGGTTTTCTCCGAGCCGGTCGACGCCTCGACCGTGGTCGCGGGCAACACCTTCAAGTTCACCAATGCCAACGGCGACGAAATTCCGGGCCGGCTGACCGTGATCGGTCACGAGCTGACCTTCGACCCGGCCAAGGATCTCGCACCCGGCAAATACAAGCTTTCGCTCACCGACGGAGTCATCTCCGAATTCGGCAAGGCGCTCGACGCCTACAGCGAAACCAAGACCGTGCTCGACGCCGGCCGTATGGCAGTCGAGAACACCATCGTTACGCCGTCCGCCGACGATGTCGACGCGCTGCCCGACAATGCGCTGGATGGCGGCCCGATCAACCTGGTTAGTATTTCCAACCAATTGATCGGCCAGAACAAGCTACCGGCGATGAATAGCCCCGCGCGCCAGGGCGTGCAGACCGTATTAGCCCAGCCGGGTATGGACGGCTTCGGCGATGTGCTGCCGGCCACCATCCGCGCCGGCCAGAAGTTCCAGCTCACGCCGCTGTCGCTACGCCTGAACGGCGACGTGCCGACGCCGATCAAGAGCGGCCCGATCCAGGTCCAGTTTGCAAGCGACGCGAACGTTTACCTGATGGCCAACGATCTGAGCAATGTCACCGTGCCAACGGCAGTTCGGCTGCGCTTCGACCTGGCGATCAGCACGCTGATCGAGAGCGGCACCGATCAGGCAACCACGCTGATTCAATCGCTGGCCGACGGCGTGTTCAACCAGAGCGTGCTCAATATCCAGGCCGCCGGGCTCGCGATTCCGCAGGACAACGGCGACCTCAAGATCGATACGCTCGGCACCTTTTCGATCCTGGTGAACCGCACCGATCACGCCACGGTCGATTTCGAGCTCAGCCTGACCCTGCCGGGCGGCGACCAGACACCGGTCCAGAAGGACAAGACCGCGCCGTACCTGGTGGCCCAGTCGCCGAGCGCTTGTCTGTATACCTTCGGCACGCCGGCCTACAACCCCGCTTATTCACAGTACGGCGCGGCGCCGACCGCCTTGCCGGAAAAAGCCTGTTTGCAGACGCTGGCCCAGGGTAACGCGCTGGATACCCAGTCCGGCATCAACAATTTCCCGATCGAAGCCAACCCGGCCATCGTGTTCAGCGAGCCGGTCGACCCGGCCACGATCAACGACAACAGCATCCAACTGTCGTATACCGCGGGCGGCGCCAGCGGCAGCACGCCGGTGACCTTCTCCGTGGACGGCTCGTCGGTAATCATCGATCCGACCGAGTTACTCGAGCCCAATGCCCGGTACACGATCACCCTGGGCAACGGCGAGAGCATCAAGGACGTGGCCGGCAACGCTCTGGTTGACAGCCCGACCGGCATCGGCCCGACCCGGACCATCGGCTTCACCACCGAACCCCTGGTCGACAACAATCCGGCCCCGCCGATCCTCGGCGAGCTGACGCCGGGCGTGCCGTGCGCGCTTACCGGCGGCGACTTCAACAGCGGCGGCGACACCGCCGGCCAATGCGTGGGCGATGCCGGCAACGGCACCACCAACCCGCTGGCCGTGTTCACCAGTCCCGCCAACGTGCCCGTGACCGCGACATTTTCGAAGTTCGTGGCCAAGGACTCGATCGTGCTGGCCGACGGCTGTCTGAGCGGCGGCGGCGACGCCAACGAAGTTGCCGGCGCCACCGTGGCTCTGGAGCGTGTCGACGGCAGCGGGCAATGCATGGGCACCCCGGCCGCCGCGATCGCCTTCGCCAACCGCGACGGCGACACCACACGCGGCTTCTCCATCCGTCCGGTGCATAATCTGACGGTCGGCGACCGTTATCAGATCGTGATCTGCGGCACCGACAACTCGGCCTGTTCGAGCACCATCGTCGATACCGAAGGCCGCGCGCTGAACACCGACCCGCTCAACGGCAGCGGCTCGACAGACATCAGCGATCCCGATACGGTCGCGGGTGGTCCGGATATCCGGATGCCGTTCGACGTGGTCGAGGCCAGCCAGAACTACTATACGGATCAGTTCACCCTGCCGGCGACCGACACCAACGGCAACGGCCGCTTCGACGACGCCAACGGCGACGGCGCCTATACTCCGGGCGACGCCGACGAACGGCCGCAGCCGGGCAACCGGTCGCTGGTCCAGCTCACGTCCTCTTTCCTGGGCAATTCGCTCGCGATCGATAACCCGAACCGCAGCGACGGCCGCTATCCGGCTTATCTATCGCTGACCCGCCCGATCGCGATCGGAAAAACGCTCGATGACTGCAGCGCGGTCTCGAACGTGGTGAGCGACAGTGGCGATTCGGTGGTCGGCGCCGCGCCGAGCCAGTGCATCCGGGTCGCCCTACTGCCCGGCGGACAAACCGGGTTGACCAGCATCAAAATCAGCAGCCAGACGCTGGTCAATTCGCTTAGCGGTCCGCTGAACAGCACCTTGAGCGGCGCGGTCACGCCGATCGTCGATGCGCTTTCGCAGGCGGCAGCGCAAAGCCCGCTGGGTCAGAACACGCCGCTGGGGCAAGTGCCCGGTATCTCGGATATCCTGGGCGGCCTGGCCGGCCTGCCCAATATCCCGGGGCTGACCGATACGATCGGCAGCCTGCTGAATCCGGCGGATCCAAACAACACGATCGGCACCGCGTTGAATGGGCTCAACAACCTGCCCGGCGCCACGCAGGTGCTCGGCGGCTTGCTAAGTTCGGCCGGCATCGACCCGGCCAGCGCTTATCCGCTGCAGACCGGTCGTGTACTCCTGCGATTCCCGAATATGGAAGACGACAACGGCGGCGATGCCGGTAACCAGTCGGGCTATATCGTGCCGGAGTGCCAAGGCAGCCTAAACGGTACAAGCTATGACTTCTCGCCCTGCTTCGTCGCCTCGTTGCGACTCATCGCGAATGCGCCGGACGGCCAGGGTCTGGCCCTCGACCAACAGGAACTGAAGGTGAACGTCGTCGGACCCGTGACCTTTGAGCAGAATGGGCGTCTGGTGATCTCGCTGCGCAACGCCAACACCTTCGCGCTCAATGCCACGGCTCTTGGGCTGCTACCCGCCCAAGCCACCGTCGGCCCGGGTGGACTGACCTATCAGCTGGTCGGCAACGCCGTTCACGGGGGACGCGCTTATCCAGAGCGCTGATCGGCCGTCAAACGCTCCGGCCGGTGAGACGGCCGGAGCCTGTTCGGAATATGACTGATAAACATAAGACAGGAGCAAGGGAGATGACGCGTCACCACTCGCCGACCGCAAGATCGGCCGCCCGCATGGGGTGCGGGCTCGCGCTGGGGGCCCTGGCGCTCGGCCTGGTGTC
>NZ_DASSKM010000018.1:0-6449 GCF_035690525.1 Salinisphaera sp. | reverse complement strand
GTAGGGCACCGCGAATTCCTCGAGCCAGTACCCAGTTGGGTATACTTGGCCATCGGTCCCTCGAATCTGCGATGCGCCACTGAGTAGCATCAGTACACTCATGCTTTCACCTGTCGTTCATTCGAAGCTGGCTGCTGGTTTTTATAGCCATAGGCCCATTTGTTGACCGCCGGTCCTGGATTGTGAACGGTGTGGCGCGCCCCGGCAGGCACAAAAATCTCCAAGTTGGGCTGGAGATCGACCCGCTCGCCGTCGATCACGAAACTGACTTGCCCTTCGAGGAGAATCACCTTCTCGTCGTAGGGATGAACGATCGGCGGCCAGTTCTTGCCCGGCACGTCGTGCCAGATCGTGCAGTCAAATCCTTCCGAGGCCCAGCGCGCCTTAATGGTTGATACGTCTTCGATATCAGAGGGCTCATCCATGTCGCATATTCCCTGCGTTACTGAGTCACTCGACGACGGCCAGCTGATCGAGCAGCGTGACCATGTCGTAGTACAGGTCAATCGTTTGGATCTTTTCCCCATCGGAGCCGATCAGCATTACGGCCGGTATTACCATCGGGCGACTGGTCGGCGGTATCACGCCATCGACTACGGGGAGTGCGCCGGTGTGCGTGCCACGCAAAATAACTTCGCAAGCGGCGCCGTTTTTCTGCTCGATCGAGCGGGCGAGTTCGATCGATAGGTCGGAAAAGCTCTGCACCCATCGCTGCAGTTTCTCGATTAAAACCGGCGCCGACTCGGCTTTGATACCCTGGCCGTAGTCTTCATAGCGGGCATCAAAATGGCACCGAGCGACGAAGCCGGGCCAATCATGTCGATTGATGGTGCCCACAATCGTGGCCGGATCGATGGCGAGAGGTTCAAGAGGCATGACGTGCTCCTTGTAGAGACTCTGTTTCGAGAGCGTCATCGAAAGCTGCGGCCAGCCGATCAGCGATCGCGTCGAAATACTCCTCGTGCTCGGGTTTCATTAGACACGCCCGCAGGCAGGTGATGTGATCGTCGTCCCAGCTCACCGGTATGTCAGCCGCGACGATCAGGTGCTTGGGCACCTTGCATAATGCAAGATGCACGTCGCGCTGAGCGGCGCGCTCGAATATAGCTGCCGACTTAGCCGAGATGTCGCGAGCCGAGGTGCCTTTCGGCATCCACACGACGATGTCGAGTTCCGGGTTCCAGGGCGTACGAAAACGATTGTCGTCAAGCAGGAACGACTTGAGACGCTTCGCGGCCGCTCGGCTCTGAGTCAGTCGATCGGCAAATTCGCCGCCAAGCACGAGCGGGAAGTACTGCATCGTTGCCCAGAGTGCACAGGCTGCGGCGCCCGCCCGCGAGCACTCGAGGCTGATTTCTCCCAGATGAAGTTCCGTCGAGCTGAAGTAGGTATAAGGCGAGTCATGCTTGTAATGGCGCCCGACCGCGGGGTCCGAGAACAGGATGCAGCCGCATCCATAGGGTTGCAGGCCATGCTTGTGTGGATCGATGGAAATCGAGTCAATGTGCGCTACCCAGTCGAAATGCCGCCGTGTTTCACTGCCAAGTGATTCATCCAGGATGAAATAGCCGCCGTAGGCCGCATCAACGTGTACGCGAAAATCATATTTCGCGCGCAGTGCAAGAACATCGGCCAGCGGATCGACGGCGCCCAGTGCCGTGGTTCCCATCGTAACCACGACCGTCCCGACGTCGCCTTTGGACAGTCGCTTTTCGAGGCGTCGCATGCACATACGGCCTTTCGGATCGGCCGGGACCGCGTCGAACGAGAGACCGAGAACATTCGTGAGACGTGAATGCGTGTAGTGCGCTTGTTCGGAAGCCAACACGCATCTGCCATCAGTTTCTTCACGGGCTACCCATAAAGCTTCCAGGTTCGCCATGGTCCCGCCACTCGTCAGATGCCCCAGTGTCTGGGGCAGGCCCAGCATCTTGCCGATATCGACTACGACCTGTTTTTCCAGGTCCGAGCTTGCGCGACCGCCATCGAGGGCATGATTGTTCGGATTGATCAACATTGCGTTCTGATAAGCCACACGTGCGATCGGATGTGGCGGCTTGAGCATCTGACCAAGATAGAACGCATGGTGGTACGGGTAGTTGTCCTGCATACGCGTAGCGAGCTTTTTCATGATCGTTTCGACGCGCGAGTAGTCGACTTGGTCGGCCATAGCAGGAAGATGCAAAAATCCATCTTGTAACCGCTTGTTCGCTTTGCTTAGATGCTGGACTTCAATGGCGTTGCTATTCATTTCGAGTCCTTCGTAAGACGCTATCGGTCGGGGCGAACGGGTCCAGCCGCATTGTTTTGAAATTCAGCAAGACATCCGGGGCCGGTGTTTCGTGCGGGTTTTCCCGAAGGCTCATTTCACGACCGACAAACCGCTCACAAACGTGCGAATGCGCGTCGTACGCACGTGCGACTGTGCGCTCGAGCTCTGCGGCGTCCGGTTGTAGAGCAGGCGGCAAATCCGCCAGTCGGTCTTTCATGCCCCGGATCTGTTGAACCATCAGCTTGTGGTCAAGCGCATCGAGGCCGCTAAACTTCTCAGGCATCGAAGGCCTAACCACGCGGTGGTAGTCCTTTGGATCGAAATCAGCCGCGAAGCGCATGGCCTGTATCGACGCGCCCATAAGTTTCGAGGCGCTGACCAGATGCTCCTTGGCCTCACGGATTCGTCCGTTAGCAAATGCGCGATCGAAGCCGGTGAGAGCTAGGGTCAAGGCTTGGATCAGGCCAATAAAGACCTGATGGCCACTTTTCCATCGAGACTTGGCAGAATGTTCTCGCTCAGCTGACTGCACGAATCACCTGCCGGGATTGGGAGGTCACGGAGACAGTTGTTTCAATGCCGACAACAAGCCCGTCAAGCAACGTTTGCCAGTCGTCGTTTGACAGCGACGTACTGGTCGCGCATTTGTCCACGATCAGGTTTCGGTACGAAAAGAGAATGCCGCGCAGAGCGTCCTCAAGCCGTGCGGGCTGGATGCGTCGAATGCTGAAATAAACATCGAAAATCGTGTGCGGCAAAGACTCGTTGAAGATCTCCTGTCGCGAGTTCGATTCCAGACGTTCGATGCATCGGTCGATCTGCGAGATGAATGAATCACTTGATGAGGGGTCAATGCTTTTGACGAGATCGCGAACTTGATCAGCAATCTCAGTCTCCGGCTCGCCGAACCGGCAGTCGATCAAGGCACTGAGCAGCGGATATTCAGCTTGTGCGGGCATATATGCTCCGTTGAAGATCAAGTAGGGCGATATCAGCTTTTCATTTAAGCTATCGACACAGACTCGAAGCGTCTCGCTCTTGTTTGCGTATTAATTGATCCGGCTTGCTGTTTTGCAGCTTGTTGCTCGGCTGCGCCAGCGGACCCCTTGCGACTAAAGAAGCGACTGAACCGCCAGCTTCGCCACGAAGACATACTTGCGAATAGACGGGCGTGCCTAGGCGGGTTCGGATACGGGTATTTGGACACTTCGTCGGTGGGCAGAGCGCGATTCGCTTTAATCGGTAGCCGTTTAACGGCAGCGGGACAATGCGAGATAAAAAAGCGGTAAAATACTGTTTTGCATGGAACGATCGGCGTGTCCGGCGCCACGAGCACGACAGGAGCGCAGCGCATGCGGCATTCGTCGATTCCGATCCTTCTGGCGACGACCGGCCTGGCCGGCGTGCTCGCCGGCTGTGGGCAATCGGATCCGGCGCCCGGCTGCGGCAAGCTAGCCGTTCATGACGCCTGGGTGGCGCCCGCGTATACCGGTTCGCGCGAAATGCTCGGCTATTTCACGCTGTACAATGACGGCTCCAAGCCGGTGACCGTCAACGGTGTATCCAGCGACGCCTTCGATCGTGCGGTGTTTCAGAACAAGGCGGCCGCGGCGGAATCGTCCAACGATGCCGGCGGCGACGCGCAGCCGCTCGCGCGGATCACCGTGGCCGCGGGCGAGGATGTGCGGTTCGAGCCCGGCCGGCGTGAAGTGGCTCTGTATTCGCCGAGCCGCGCCTATCGCGCGGGTGATCGCATCCGGCTCAGCCTGATCTGTGGCCGCCGGCATGCCGCGTTGGCCACGACCGCCACCGTGCGCGATCGCCACGGCGATCTGCCGAGCGTGAACGACGATCGGGACGCGGCCGAGCGCAGGCAGGTGATCCGGGGCGGGCGCAACAGCGGCGGCGCCAACGACGATTCCAAGACCGCGAATTGAGTGAGTGCGACGTCATGGGTATGGCTTTCACAAAGATGCACGGCCTGGGCAACGATTTCGTGGTGCTCGATGCCACGCGCGCGCCGGTCGCGCTCGACGAAGCGACGGCCCGGCGTATCGCCGACCGGCGCTTCGGCATCGGCTGCGATCAGATCCTGATCGTCGAGCCGGCCCGCAGCGCCGCCGCGGATTTCGCCTATCGTGTTCTCAATGCCGACGGCAGCGAATCCGGCCAATGCGGCAACGGCGCGCGCTGTTTTTTGCGCTATGTGCGCGAGGCCGGGCTCACCGACAAAACCCGTATCGTGGTTGATATCCGCGACGGGCAGATGACGCTCGAAGCGCTCGACGGCGACCTGTTCTCGGTCGCGCTCGGCCGACCCGAGTTCGAGCCGGCTCGGATTCCGCTAACCGGCTTCGTGCGCGCCGCGAATTATCGCCTGGACGATGTCGCCGGGCGGTCGGTGGTTTTCGCCGCGGTCGCGCTCGGCAATCCGCATGCGGTGATCCGTGTGCCCGACGCGGCCGCCGCCGAGGTCGAGCGCGTCGGCCCGGCGCTGGAGCGTCACCCCGCGTTTCCCGAACGCGTGAACGTCGGCTTCTGTGAACTCGTGGCCCGCGATCATGTCCGTTTGCGTGTATTCGAGCGCGGCGCCGGCGAAACGCTGGCTTGTGGCAGCGGGGCGGCGGCGGCCGTGGTGACCGGTATCGCCGCGGGCGATCTGGATCGCGAGGTGCGCGTGGATCTGCCCGGCGGCACCGCGCGTGTACGCTGGGAAGGCGAAAGCGCGCCGGCCGTGCTGATTGGCCCGGCCGAGCGCGTGTTCGAGGGTAAACTGGTATCGTCTGAATAGAGTCGCTGTCGCGGGCAACCGACGCGTTTGTTGCCTCGCCGACGACAGCCCTGTCGTAAAGATCGCCTACCATGAACGAAGCCAAAAAACAGACCGTATCGACCGATCTCGACGAGAGCGATGTCGCGGCCTATCTCGCCGCGCATCCGGATTTTCTGCGCCGCCATCCCGAGACCTTCGAGGCGATGGATGTGCCGCACGCCTCGGGCAGCGCCATTTCGTTGATCGAACGTCAGGTGCGCGTGCTGCGTGAGACCAACGCGAAGATCCAGTCGCGCTTCGAGGAACTGCTGGCCACGGCCCGGAGCAATCACGAGCGCGTGGTCCAGCTCAATCGCGTGGCCCGGATCATGGCCGGCGCGGTTTCGGCCGATGCGATGGTCGAAGCGCTCGTCGCCTGTCTGCGCGAGCATCTGGCGGTCGATCGCGTATATCTCGGCATCCAGGGCGCGCTGCCCGCCGATATCAGCCGTATCGATACGCTCCGCGACGATTCGGATGCAAGCCGCGCGCTCACCAATGTCTTTCGTCGCGGCAAGCCGATCTGCGGCGAACTGAGCGCAACCCAGGCCGAAGCCCTGTTCGCCGCCGATGACGACGCCCTGATGACCAGCGCGGCGCTGATCCCGCTGGGCAGCAGCGGCGTGCACGGCGCGATCGTGCTCGCCAGCGCCGATCCCAAGCGTTTCACGCCGGAGATGGGCACGCTGTTCGTGGAACTGTTCGGCGATCTGCTCACGGCTACCCTGCGTCGCCTGCTGGGCGCCGAGCGGCTGCCCTGATTACGGCGTGTCGTGACGGCTGACGAGACCGGCGTGGACCGGCGCGACGCCCTGGGGCCTGTTGCCGCTTCATACGGCCCCGCGTTGCAACCCCAAATCGTGTCAGCCAAGGCGCAGAGCGCCGACCGCAGTCATTCTGCGGTCAAGCTCTGCAACGCCGGATGGCGCGATTTGGGGCCGCAACCCGAAGGGCCGGCGGCTATTTTCCCGCAATCCATCGTTGCAGCGCGCTACGGTAGAGTGACTACCGTACGCCCGCTGCGCCTTGTCTTGCGAAAAAATAGCCGTCGGCGCGGCGTCGTATGAAACGGCAACAGGCCCTAGACATCTCGATCGGGGATTATCTCGCTCAGTTGCAGAATGCCCGCCGTGCCTCGGCGCATACGGTGGCCGGCTATGCCCGCGATCTGGCGGCGGCGGCCGATTATTTCGCCGGGCGCGGCATCGACGACTGGACCCGGGTCACGGTGGCCGACGTGCGCGAACTGCTGGCCGCGCGCCATCGCGGCGGCGCCCAACCGGCGAGTCTGGCGCGATTGGCCTCGGCGCTGCGCAGTTTCTATGTTTGGCGCATGCGCCAGGGCATCTCCACGGATAATCCGGC
>NZ_DASSKM010000017.1:0-19738 GCF_035690525.1 Salinisphaera sp. | reverse complement strand
GGCTGCGCTGCCGGAAAAGGCCTATGTCGACGCGCTGATCGCGGACTGGGCGCTCGCCGCGGCCGACGAGATACGCCCGATCGAGAGCGTGTTCATCGGCGGCGGCACACCGAGCCTGTTTTCGGCCCACGCCATCGGCCGCGTTCTGGCGGCGCTCGACGACCGGCTGGGCCTGAGCCGCGATTGCGAGATCACGCTGGAAGCCAACCCCGGCACGCGCGAACGCACGAACTTCGCCGATCTGGCGGCCGTCGGCGTGAATCGGGTTTCGCTGGGCGTGCAAAGCCTGGATGCCGGCTGCCTGGCCGCGCTCGGGCGCATCCACGGGCCAGACGAAGCGCTCGCCGCGATCGACGATGTGCGCGCCGCCGGCATCGGGCGCCTGAACTGCGATCTCATGTTCGGGCTGCCCGGCCAGACGATGGCTTCCGGCCTGAATGACGTGGATACGCTGCTCGCCCGCGATCCGGGCCATGTCTCTTATTACCAGCTCACGCTGGAACCCGGCACGCCGTTTTATCGCCGCCCGCCGGCCCGGCCCGACGACGACGCCATCGCCGATCTGTTCGAAGCCGCGGCCGAGCGACTGCGCGATGCCGGTTACCACCAATATGAAGTATCGGCGTGGGCGCGCGATCATACCTGCCGGCACAACGACAACTACTGGCGCTTCGGCGACTATCTGGCAATCGGCGCCGGCGCCCACGGCAAGCGCACGCACGCCGACGGCATCATCGAGCGCAGCGCCCGTCAGCGCTGGCCAGCCGGCTACATGCAATCGGCGGGAACCCCGGCGGCGGTGACCGAAACCCGCTACCTGACGCGCGACGACGCCCGGTTCGAGGCGCTGCTCAACGGTTTACGCCGTCGCGACGGCATCGCCCGCGCCGACTACGAGGCCCGTACCGGGCTCGCCTGGCGCGATCTGACCGACGCCTTGGCCGGGCCGATCGCCGACGGCCTGGTTGTGGCCGACACGGCAATGCTACGCGCCAGCGAACGCGGCTGGTATTTTCTCGACTCTATTCTCGCCGGACTGCTTTGATGATTGACGAACCCAGCGTAGTCTGCCCTTATTGTGGCGAGACCATCACTGTCGTGGTCGATACCACCGCCGGCGATCAGCGCTACGTCGAGGACTGCTTCGTCTGCTGCCAGCCGATCGTGCTCACCGTCGTGACCGATCAGGCCGGGGCGCTGGATCATGTCGACGCCGAGCCGGAAAATGCCTAGTTTCAGCCGCACCGCATGAGCGGTGAGGCTGGTCGCCGCGTGGGTGGCCGTCTATACTCGACCGTCATTTGCTGTGCGCATGCGGGCTGCAACGCCTGCGAGGCCGCAGAACAACCGATTGGGCTACATGGCCGAATATTCGCGTAAACAGGAAGCTCTGGACTATCACGCCCGCCCCAAGCCGGGCAAGCTGGGCATATCGGTCACCAAACCGTTCACGACCTACGGCGAGTTGTCGCTGGCCTACACGCCGGGCGTGGCCGAGCCGGTCAAGGCGATCCGGGACAATCCGGAAGACGCCTACCGCTACACGTCCAAGGGCAATCTCGTCGCCGTGATTTCCAACGGCACCGCGGTGCTGGGTCTGGGCAACACCGGGGCGCTGGCCAGCAAGCCGGTGATGGAAGGCAAGGCGGTTCTGTTCAAGAAATTCGCCGACATCGATGTGTTCGATATCGAGGTCGATGCCGACACGCCCGAGGCGATGATCGAGACCGTGGCCCGTATCGCGCCCACGTTCGGCGGCATCAACCTCGAAGATATCGCCGCCCCCCACTGCTTCGAGATCGAGAACGCGCTGATCGAGCGCCTGGATATTCCGGTATTTCACGACGATCAGCACGGCACCGCGATCATCGTGGGCGCCGGGCTGATCAACGCGCTGGAACTGCAGGACAAGACGCTCGCCAACGCGAAAATTGTATGCATGGGCGCCGGGGCCGCCGCCATCGCCTCGATGGATCTGTTGATCGAGATGGGCGCGACCCGGGACCACATTTATATGTGCGACAGCAAGGGCGTGATCCACGACGGCCGCGACGATCTTTCAAAATACAAGGCCAAGTTCGCGACCCGGACCGACAAGCGCACGCTCGACGACGTGATGGAAGTCGCCGATGTGTTCATCGGCCTCTCGGGGCCGGATACCGTCAGCAAGGCGCAGATCGCGTCGATGCCGGCTAAACCGGTGGTTTTCGCGCTATCCAATCCTAATCCGGAAATTACGCCGGAAGACGCGGAATCGGTACGCAACGATCTGATCATGGCCACCGGCCGCTCGGATTATCCGAATCAGATCAACAACGTGCTCGGATTTCCTTATATCTTTCGCGGCGCGCTGGATGTGCGCGCACGGCGCATCAATATGCCGATGTGCGTGGCCGCGGCCCGCGCCATGGGCGAACTCGCCCGCCGGCCGGTGCCCAACACCGTGCTGGAAGCCCACAGCAAGGACAAGATGTCGTTCGGGCCGGACTATATCGTGCCGAGCCCGTTCGACCCGCGCCTGATCGATTTCGTGCCGCCGGCGATAGCCGCGGCGGCGATGACAACCGGTGTGGCGCGTATCGAATACCCTTCGCATTATCCGCAGCCCGCGATCGACGTATCCGATCAGTAGGGCGTCCTGCGGCAACTTTCGGGAGACTCACCATGGCCAACACGTACAAACTGACAAACGACGACGAGAGTCAGACGACCGAGTTGCCCCTGGTCGAAGGAACCCTGGGCACGCCGGGCGTCGATGTGCGCGGCTTGAACCAGAGCCAGGGCGTATTCACCTACGATCCCGCGTTTACCGCGACCTGTTCCTGCGATTCCGATATCACGTTCATCGACGGCGAGAACGGCCGGCTGATGTATCGCGGCTATTCGGTCGAAGAGCTCGCCGACAAATCGAGCTATCTCGAGGTGTGCTATCTGCTGTTGAACGGCGAACTGCCGAGCCAGCAGCAAATGGACGCTTTCCGCGACTCGATCACACATCACACGATGCTCAATCAGTCGCTGGTCAAGTTCTACGACGGTTTTCATTACGACGCCCACCCGATGGCCATTCTCACCGGCATCGTGGGCTCGCTGTCGGCCTTTTATCACGACAACACCGATATCCGCGATCCCGAGCATCGCGAGATCTTCGCGCACCGCATGATCGCCAAGATGCCGACCATCGCGGCCGCGGCCTACAAGCATTCGATCGGCCAGCCCAAGATCGGCCCGAAGAACCACCTCGACTACGCCTCGAACCTGCTGCGCATGATGTTCGCGGTGCCCGCCGAGGAATACGAATTCGATCCGGTGGCGGCCCGGGCGCTGGACGTGCTGTTTATCCTGCACGCCGACCACGAGCAGAATGCATCGACCTCCACGGTGCGCATGGCCGGCTCCACCGGCGCCAACCCTTATGCCGCGATCTCGACCGGCATCGCCGCGCTCTGGGGCCCCGCGCACGGCGGCGCCAACGAGGCGGTACTCAACATGCTGGCCGAGATCGGCGACGCCTCGCAGGTTCCCAAGTATCTGAACAAGGCCAAGGACAAGAACGATCCGTTCAAGCTGATGGGCTTCGGCCATCGGGTCTACAAGAATTTCGACCCTAGAGCCCGGGTCATCCGCGGCTATTGTCATCAGGTGCTCGAGCACTACGGCATGCAGAACAACAAGCTGTTCGAACTGGCCCTGGAACTCGAGCGCGTGGCGCTGGAGGACGACTACTTCGTCGAGCGCAAGCTGTATCCGAACGTCGATTTCTACTCCGGCATCATCTATCAGGCGCTGGGCATCCCGATCAATATGTTCACGCCGATGTTCGCGATCGCCCGCACCGTCGGCTGGGCCGCGCATTGGTCCGAGATGATGACCGATCCGAATATGCGTATCGCGCGGCCGCGTCAGGTCTATACCGGCTACGACCTGCGTGACTACGTCGACATCGGCAAGCGCTAAAGCCGAGCCGCGAACCGGTGGCCACGGCGCCACGGCCGGCCACGCGACGCCCGAGCCGTTGCACCGGCTCGCTCTGTGCCGCGAATGCGACTGGCTGGTCCGCCTGCCGGATCGCCGCCCCGGCCAACGCGCCCGCTGCCCGCGCTGTCATCACCATCTGACCGGCACGGCGGGCCGCGATGCACAGGCGCCGATGGCTTGGGCGATCGCCGCGCTGATTGTGCTGGGGCTCGTCTTCGCTTTTCCGTTTCTCGGATTCTCCACCCACGGGGTCGGCCACGTCATGAGCTTCGGCGACACGATGAGCGCGCTGGTCGGCGACGGCTACGGCGCGCTGGCGGTGCTGCTGCTGGCGACGACGGTGGTTTTCCCCGGCCTGTATCTGGCCGCGCTGGTATATCTTTGTCTCGGCGCGGGCCAACGGCGGCTGCCGGGCGCGATCCCTTTGGCTCGCCTGCTGCGCCCGCTCGAACCGTGGATGATGTCCGACGTCTTCATCGTCGGCGTACTGGTCAGCCTGATCAAGATCGTTTCCCTGGCCGATATTCATATCCGCGTCTCGTTCGTCGCTTTCTGTTTCTATGCGCTGCTGCTGCTACGCACGCTCACGCTCATCGACTGGAGCGCGCTGTGGAACGCGATCGCCCCGCGGCCCGCACCCGATTACCGCGCGCGCCCGGGCGCCAGCGGGCGCAGTCAGTCGCTGGCGGCCTGTCGCGCCTGCGATGCCCCGTTCGCGATCGACCGCGACCGCCGCTGTCCGCGCTGTGGTAAACGCCGACATGGCTTGCGAGTCGATCGCATCCAGCTCACCTGGGCGCTGCTGCTCACCGCCACGCTGCTTTATATTCCGGCCAACCTTTATCCGGTGCTGTTCACGGTCACGCTCGGCAACGCCCAGCCACAGACCATCGCGGCCGGCGTGCTGCATTTGGCCGCAGCGGGCGACTGGCCGATCGCCGCGGTGATCTTCGTCGCCAGCATCATGGTGCCGATCTCCAAGATCGTGGCACTGACCTGGCTGTGCCTCGCCGCCCGCGGCCGGTCCGGCGCGTCGCTCGCGCGTACACGGATCTACCGGATCACGGAGAAAATCGGCCGCTGGTCGATGATCGATGTCTTCGTCGTGGCCGTGCTGACGACGCTGGTACAGGCCGGGGCGCTGATGGCGATCGAACCCGGCCCCGGCGCGGCGGCTTTCGCCGGCGTGGTAATCCTGACCATGATCGCGGCCTTGAGCTTCGATACCCGTCTACTTTGGCCCGATTATTCCGACCGACCCGAGGCCGCGCCGAATGACGTTTTATGAGCGATAACCTGCCCGACGACACCGCCGAACTTTGCCAACCACGCCGCCGGCGCCTTTCGCCGGCGTGGCTGATACCGCTGGCAGCGGCGCTGATCGGCGGCTGGCTGGTCTACGACAACTTCGCCTCGCGCGGGCCTGTCATCCGGTTGGACATGGACACCGCCGAAGGCATCGACCCCGGCAACACCCAACTCAAGGTACGCAGCGTCCCGGTCGGCCACGTGACCGGTGTAAAGCTGGCCAGCGACTATCAGGGCGCGGTGGTCACGGTACAAATGAAGCCCGAGAGCGCCAAGCTGCTCGGCGACGACGCCAAATTCTGGGTGATCAAGCCGCGCGTCGGGCCGCAGGGCATTACCGGGCTGAACACCATTATTTCCGGCGCCTATCTGCAGATGCGCCCAGCGGACAAACATAGCGACAAACGGCGCTACCAAGTTCAGGACAATCCGCCGCCGACGCACAGCAACAAACCCGGACTGACGATTGAATTGGTCAGTTCGGCCAACAACGGCCTGTCGATGGACGACCCGATCATCTATCAGGGCCAGAACGTGGGCCGGATCGAGGACAGGCGGTTCTCGGTGGGCAAACGACAAACGGTCTATACAGTATTCATCGGCCGGCCGTATTCCCGGCTGATAACCCACGCCACGCAGTTTTGGCTGCGCTCGGGCGTGGATCTGCATTTGGACTCGGGCGGCGTCGACGTGCAACTCGGCTCGCTGCAGAGTCTGCTCGCCGGCGGCATCACCTTTGGCCAGCCGGCGGATGTCGAAAGCGGCAAGCCGGCCCAAAACGGTGAGCGGTTCAAGCTTTACGAAACCCATAACGCGGCGATCCAGGACCGCTACAAGCGCAAGGTGAAGTATGTGGTCCTGCTCGATGACTCGGTACGCGGGCTGCATGCCGGCGCGGCGGTCGAGTATCGCGGTCTGCGGGTGGGCACGGTCGAAAAAGTGCCTTTTTATCCGCCGGATTTCAAACTGTCGAGTTTCTCCGGTTTCAAAATCCCGGTGCTGATCGCGATCGAGCCGCAGCGCCCGAGCCTGGGCTGGGCGGATTGGTCGAACAAAAAATGGCGCCGACGTAACCGGCAGTTCTTTCAACACGGCCTGCGCGCGACCATCAAGTCGGCCAATTTGCTGACCGGCTCGATGTTCATCGATCTGACGTTCGACGCCCATGCCAAGGACTACACCGCCCAGGCCGTGGGCCACTATCCGGTGTTCCCCAGCGAGCCGAGCCGGATCACCAGCATCCAGCAACAGCTGTCGAACCTGATGAACACGCTCAACAATCTCGACATCGGCGCGATCGCCAAGCAGCTCGAGCACGCCGCGGGCACGGCCAACGACATGCTGGAACAACTGCGCCAGGCCACGCATCGTATCAATGCGTTATTGGCCGCACCGGGCACGCAGAATCTGCCGGGCGAGATCAACGAAACGCTACAGCAACTGCAGCACACGCTGGACAATTTCCAGCAGGGCGCGCCGGTTTACCGGCAGCTCAATCGGACCATGAATCGCCTGAATCAGGTACTCGACAACGTCGCGCCGCTTACGCGTACGCTGCGCAATCACCCCAATTCGCTGATCTTCGGCCGCCCCGACGGCGAGGACCCCGTGCCAGAGGCCCGCCCATGACCCCCCGTCGCACCACGCTTTGCCGCCTTGTCGTAGCCGCCGGGCTCGGCGCTTCGCTCGCGCTGGCCTCGGGCTGCGCGAGCACCGCGGGTTCGCCGTCATTGTTCGTTCTAAACGCCGGCCCGGGCGCGCCCGATAGCGCGCCGCGGCCCGGCGCGCCAACCCTGACGATCGCGCCGGTGTCGACCGCTTCCTATCTGAACGACGGCGGCATCGTCTATCAGACCGGGCCGCATCGCGTGGTGATCGCCAACGATAACCGCTGGGCGTCGTCGCTCTCGAGCCAGCTCACAGACGACCTGTACACGGTTCTCCGGCGGCGTCTGTCCGGCGTGAACGTGGTTCGTACCGGTGGCGGTCCGCAGGGCCGGTATCGACTGCAAACCCACGTCGACCAGTTCTTGGGGCGCTACGACGGCAAGGCCCATATCGCCGGCCGCTGGACGCTGGTCGGCCCGGACGGCGCGACTTTGGCCGGCCGGGCGTTCAATCAAGCCGTGCCGCTGAAGACCGACGGCTATCCGGCGCTGGTAAAAAGTTTGTCCCGTGGATGGCAAACGGTTGGCCGCAGCGTGGCCTCGACACTGGCTGGCGTTCTGCGCCCGGCCCCGCCCGGGTCATAGCGCGGGCGAACCGCGCTTCTGGCGTCAGCGCTTCATCGATGCGAAGAACTCGGCGTTGGTCTTGGTCTGCTTCATGCGATCGATGAGCAGTTCCATCGCCGCCAGATCGTCCATGCCGTGCAACAGCTTGCGCAGCACCCACATGCGTTGCAGCTCGTCGGCCGGAACCATCTTCTCTTCGCGCCGGGTGCCGGAGCGATTGACGTGGATGGCCGGATAAATGCGCTTCTCGGCGATCCGGCGATCCATATGGATCTCCATGTTGCCGGTGCCCTTGAATTCCTCGTAGATGACCTCGTCCATCTTGGAGCCGGTCTCGATCAGCGCGGTGGCCATGATGGTCAGGCTGCCGCCTTCTTCCACATTGCGAGCCGCGCCGAAAAAGCGCTTGGGCTTCTGTAGGGCGTTGGCGTCCACGCCGCCGGTCAGCACCTTGCCCGACGACGGCGCCACGGTGTTGTAGGCACGCGCCAGACGGGTGATGGAATCGAGCAGGATGACCACGTCCTTCTTGTGCTCGACCAGCCGCTTGGCCTTCTCGATCACCATATCGGCGACCTGAACATGACGGGAGGCCGGCTCGTCGAAGGTCGAGGACACGACTTCACCGCGCACACCGCGCTCCATTTCGGTCACTTCCTCGGGGCGCTCGTCGATGAGCAGCACGATGAGGTGGCAGTCGGGATGATTATGCGCGATCGACTGGGCGATATTCTGCATCATCATCGTCTTGCCGGCCTTGGGCGGCGAGACGATCAGGCCGCGCTGACCCTTGCCGAAGGGGGCGACCAGATCGATCGTGCGGGCGGTGATGTCCTCGGTCGCGCCGTTGCCGATCTCCATGTGCAGCCGTTCGGTCGGGAACAGCGGCGTGAGATTCTCGAACAGGACCTTGCCCTTGGACTTCTCGGGCGGGTCCTCGTTGATATCGTCCACCTTGAGCAGCGCGAAATAGCGCTCGGATTCCTTCGGCGGCCGGATACGGCCCCGGATGTTGTCGCCGGTGCGCAGCGAAAAGCGACGGATCTGGCTCGGCGAGACGTAGATGTCGTCCGGACCGGCCATATAGGACGACTCGTTCGAGCGCAGAAACCCGAAGCCATCGGACAGGATCTCGAGCACGCCGTCGCCGTAGATGCGCTCGCCGGATTTGGCGTGCGCCTTGAGCATGGCGAAGATCAGGTCCTGCTTGCGCAGTCGGGAAATGTTGTCCAGGTCCATGTCCTGGGCCATTTCCATCAGCTCGGCGGCGGTCTTGCTCTTGAGCTCGGTCAGATTGAGGATCGGCCCGTCGCCGGCCGCGCCGGCGTAGGCTTCGAATTCGGCCTCGTCGATATCCTCGTTCGGCGGATTGTTCGGCCCCTTGTTGCCGCCGGACCGGCCGCGGTTGCCGTTGTTCTTCTTGTTGTTATTCGGGCCGCCGCTATTGTTCTTGCGACGCCGGCCCCGACGGTTGTTGTTACCGCCGCCGTTGCCGCCATTGCCGCCGTTGTTGTTATTGGCGGTGGTGGAATCCTTGGGCTGGCGTTCTTCAACAGTTTCTTCGGACACGGTTATATACGCTCGTTCGGGATAGATCGCCGCCCGGTCGGGCAACGATTCGAGGATGAGAGTTGAATGCGTGCCGCCGATCGCACTCGGCGGCACGCGGGTCGAAGCAGACTAGATATGCTGATCGACAAATTCGGCGAGCTGGCTCTTGGAGACAGCGCCGACCTTGGTTCCGGCCACTTCGCCGTCCTTGAACAGCATCAGGGTCGGGATGCCGCGAATGCCGTAGCGCGGCGGCGTGTTCGGGTTCTCGTCGACATTGAGTTTGGCGATGGTCAGCTTGCCTTCGTAGTCGTCGGCGAGCTCGTCGAGCACCGGGGCAATCTGCTTGCAGGGGCCGCACCACTCGGCCCAGTAATCGACCAGGATGGGGCCGGTAGCCGACAGCACGTCGTTTTCAAAGCTGTCGTCACTGACTTTGACGATATTTTCACTCATGAGCGTCCTCACATCGGGGTAGGACAATATGGAATCGGGTTGATCGGCTTCCAGCTCGTGGAAGAACCGAAGCCTCAGACACCTAACTAGGGGCGCGGGGAATGTTTGCAAGCTTGCCAATGACCGGCGACCCGGTCGCCATGATCACAAGCTGTTATAATATGGATTGTACAAAGCAAGCGCCGGAAAGCGAGTTGATACAACTCGAGCATGCAACGGTTCGCTGCATTCCTATCTTCGCTTGTATTGGAGCTAATCTCAAGCATTTTTTCAACCCTTTTCCGGGATCGCCGACCCCGGCGCGACGAGAATTCAATGAGCGATACCGAAACCATCGCAGAGCCCACTTCGCGCAAGCTGGTCACCGAGACCCGGCTGGACGCGCTTGGCCTGCACGAAACCATCGTGTCGGGCCTGAACACGCGGGGCTTCACCCATGCCACCCCGATCCAGGCCGAGACGTTGCCGCTGGCGCTCGCCGGCGGCGACATCGCCGGCCAGGCCCATACCGGCACCGGCAAGACGGCCGCGTTTCTGCTGACCACCCTGGACCGGCTGATCCGTCAGGCCTCCGAGCCCAGCGCGCACGCGCCGGCAGGTGCGGCGCAGCCGCGCGCGCTGATTCTTGCCCCGACGCGCGAACTGGCCGATCAGATCTATCAAGACGCACTCCCGCTGGCCGCCGACACGGGCCTCAAGTGCGTGGTCTGCTACGGCGGCACCGGCTACGACAGCCAGCGTCAGGCGATCGCCGACGGCGTCGATATCCTGATCGGCACGCCGGGCCGTCTGATCGATTATTACAAGCAAAAGGTCTATACCCTAAAGGCGATCGAGGTCGCGGTGCTCGACGAGGCCGATCGTATGTTCGATCTCGGCTTCATCGACGATATCCGCTATCTGTTCCGCCAGATGCCGGCGCCCGAGCGGCGCCAGAACCTGCTGTTCTCGGCCACCCTGTCGCACCGCGTGCTCGAACTCGCCTACGAGCACATGAACGACCCGAAGCTGATACGCACCGATACCGAGACGGTCAACATCGAGGCTATCGAGCAGAAGCTCTATCACGTATCCAAGGACGACAAGCTCGCACTGCTGATCGGCACGCTGCGCCGTATCGGCAGCGATCGTACGCTGATCTTCATCAACACCAAGCGCATGGCCGAGCGCATCCAGGACACGCTGATCGCCAACGGCTTCAACGCGGGCACCCTGTCCGGCGACGTGGCCCAGAACAAGCGGCTGCGCCTGCTCGAGGAATTCAAGACCGGGCGACTGCCGATCATGGTCGCCACCGATGTCGCGGCCCGCGGCCTGCATATCCCGGACGTGTCGCACGTGATCAACTTCGATCTGCCGCAGGACGCCCAGGACTATGTCCACCGCATCGGCCGCACCGCGCGCGCCGGCAACACCGGACAGGCGATCTCCTTCGCCTGCGAGGAATATGTCTATTCGCTGCCCGACATCGAGGACTACATCGAGCACAAGATCGATGCCGAGATGCCGACCGAAGACCAGTTCGTGCACGACTACAAGCGGCCCGCCCCACGCAAGCGCAAGCCGCGCGGCGGGCGCAACCGGCCGCGGCGCAGCGGCAACGGCAAGCGCCGCTCCTCGGGCGGGCGGTAATCGGCGGCGGCCTTGTACCCGGTCGCAAGGCCGGTATGATGCAAGGTTTGACCGCGAACGCACGCCGGGACCATGGAGATCAACCGCGAACTGCTGGATACCGTCTGCCGCATCGCCGTCGAGGCCGGCGCCGAGACGCTGCCTATTTATCGCAGCGACTTCGACGTGGCCACCAAAGACGACGACAGCCCGCTGACCCAAGCCGACCTGGCCGCGCACCGGGCCATCGTCGCGGGGCTTTCCGAACTTGCTCCGGATACGCCGCAGCTTTCCGAGGAAGGCGCCGAGATCGACTACGACACGCGCTCGGAATGGCGTGAATACTGGCTCATCGATCCGCTGGACGGCACCCGGGAATTCGTCAACCGCAACGATCAGTTCACGATCAATATCGCTTTGATCGAGGACGGCCGGCCGGTGCTCGGCGTTGTCTATGCACCGGCGCTGGACACGCTCTGGTTCGGCGCGACCGGCATGGGCGCGTTTCGGCGCCGGGACGACG
The DNA here is from genome assembly GCF_035690525.1 of Salinisphaera sp. Lineage (GTDB taxonomy): Bacteria > Pseudomonadota > Gammaproteobacteria > Nevskiales > Salinisphaeraceae > Salinisphaera. Next base: position 8,077 of record NZ_DASSKM010000017.1, on the reverse strand, counting down.
GCCAGGGCGATGGCCAGGGCAATGGCAAGATCGAGCCGATCCGGGTCAGCCCCGCCCGCGCCGACAAGCCGCGCATCCTGGTGTCGCGCTCGCACCGATCGGACGCGATCGAACGGATGCTGGCCGGAATGGGCGATTACGAACCGGTCAGCATGGGCTCGTCGCTGAAGTTCTGCGTCATCGCCGAAGGCGGCGCCGATTTCTATCCGCGGCTCGGCCCGACCAGCGAATGGGACACCGCGGCCGGCCACGGCGTGCTCGCGGCCGCCGGCGGCCGAGTCACCGATGCGCGCGGCCGACCGCTGCGCTACAACGAGACCGACAGCCTGCTCAACGACTGGTTCATCGCCTACGGCGACAGCGGCCACGACTGGCTCGCCCACGTACCGAAATAACGCCGCGGCCGATGCTGTGCCGGTTTCCTGGCTTACGTCTCCGGCGACGCGTCCTGGGCGATCAACAGGCTGCAATCGAGCCGATCGAGCAGCGACGCGCCCACCGAACCCTGCCACCAGCGCGCCAGCACGCCGCGCCGCTGATGACCGACGATCACCAGATCGACCGCTAACTCCGCCGCTAGCCGAGCGATCTGATGCGCCGGTTCGCCCACACGGATATAGCCCTGGGCATCGATATCCTTCGCCTTGAGCATGTCCACCCCCTCGGCGAGGATTTTTTCGACCCGTTCGCGTTCGGATTCGTACATGCTTTCGGTGTAGAAGCCCTCGGCCGCGGCAACCGCGCCGGTCAAAGGCACGACCGCCAGCAGATGCGTCGCGACCTCGCCGGCGCCCAGCAACGGCAGCGACCGGCGCAGCGCTACACGCCCCTGCTCGCTGCCGTCGTACGCCAGAAGAATGGTGTCGAAGTTCTGCATGGGACCCCTCGGCGGACCATCAAGCCTGCGACTTGGTGATACCACGACCCGGCCCCGGCCGTCATTTAGTCGATGGATGTATGGCGGCTGGCTCGCGGCCCGTCGGGCTCACAAACGCGCCAGCTTGCCCTCGACTTCCGCCTCATCGACGAGCCGCGCCACGCGCGCGGCGTTGGCGCGCTCCATCGGCGAGCCGTCAACCAGGCTACGCGGCGCTTCGCGGATCTCGGTGGCGGAAAACAACGTTGCCTCGAAGCGGTGCTCGCCGGCGACGAACCGGAACGCCGGATAGAAGCGATGGCCCTCGGAGAAGCGATAACGGCGCTCGACGATGTCGAATGGAATGCCGCGCGCCTCGAGGAACAGATCGAAGCTTTCCGATTGCTCGGCGAAGACATGGAGCTGAATATCCGAATACACGTTGGCCAAACCGGACAGCACGTCGCCGACCAGGCGCGGCTTGAAGTCCGCGAGCACGCGCATCGCCGATAACGCGGCGCGGCGCATGTCGGCCAGTTCCGCCGGCTGCTCCTCGGCCGAGAACAGGCGCTGATGCTCGGCCAGCGCGGCCTCGATCTCGCTGTTCTTGGGCAGGATCGACTGGCGTACGTCGATGCCCATCTGGTGCGCGGCCTTATGCTTGGCCACCCGAAAATCGCGGATGCCCTGCTCGGCCATCAGACGCGCCGCTACCTGCGCCAACTGCTGACGCTGTGCGGCTTGCTTGCGGGCACTGGCCATGAATCGCCTCCGCTGAATGATGCTAAGCGAGCCCGGCGCCCGCTAGAAAAGCTGCTGCACTTCGTTGCTGGAGTCGTGCTTGCCCGAACGCTGGGCTTCCGCAACCGTCGGCACATTCTCCTTACGAAAAATTTCCGGGATACCGCCGCCATTGAGCGCACGCTGCCCGGTTTGGGGATCGATCCGGACGGTTACGATATCGTCCGGCTTGGGCGGTATCGCTTCCGGTTGGCCGGCCAGCGCGGCGCCCATAAAATCGATCCACATCGGCAGCGCGGCGTGGGCGCCGGTCTCGGAGCGCCCCATCGGCTTGGGGCTGTCGAAACCGACCCAGCACACGGCCACCAGATTGGCGTTGAAGCCGGCGAACCAGGCATCCACCTGCTTATTGGTGGTGCCGGTCTTGCCGGACAAGTCGTCGCGGCCAAGCTTAAGCGCGCCGCGTCCGGTACCGTGCTTGATCACATCGCGCATCATGTCGCCCACGATATAGGCGTTGTCGGCCGGAATCACTCGGGGCGCCAGCCGGGAGGCATCAACGGGCCCGCCGGTGTGGGCCAGCGCCGGGCAATCATTCACGCTGTCGCAGGCGACCTTGGGCTTGGCCTGGAAGACTACGTTGCCGCGCCCATCGGTGATCTTGGCGATATAGTGCGGCTTGACGCGAAACCCCTCGTTGGCGAACACCGAAAAGCCGCCGGCCATCTGCAGCGGCGAAAAGGTCGCACTGCCGAGCGCCAACGACAGATTGTGCGGCATCTGATCCGCCGGTAGGCCGAACTGGCTTATGTAGTCGATCGCATTGCCCACGCCCACACGCCGCAATACGCGGATCGATACCAGGTTGCGCGAATGCACCAGACCTTCACGCAGCCGCGTCGGACCATAGATCTCGCCGGAGTAGTTCTGCGGCCGCCATGAATCATCCAGCCCCGAGCCCTCATAGACGACGGGCGCGTCATTGACGATGGTCGCCGCGGTGAAACCGTTGGCCAACGCGGCGGAATACAGGAACGGCTTGAACGACGACCCGGGCTGGCGACGCGCCTGCACCGCGCGATTGAACTTCGACAAGCTGAAATCGAAGCCGCCGACCAGCGCCTCAATACCGCCGGTGTGCGGATTTATCGCCACCAGCGCGCCCTGGACCGCCGGAATCTCGGCCAGCGTCCATTGCTTGTCCTTGTCCTCGGACCCGGTATAGGCCAGACGCACGACATCGCCCCGGCCGACCAGCGAACTGGCGGGCTCGTCGTCGTCCAGCCAGGGAATCTGGCTGGCGCCGATCTTGATCTTGCCGTACTGCCCGGTGACCAGCCGTATCTCCTGGCCGTCGGTGGACAACACCACCGCCGGCACCAAACCGCCGCGCGTGACCATGCCGTCCAGCGCATCCTGAAGCGCTCCGGCGTTGTTCACGGTCGACGAGTCCAGCGTCTTCTCAGGGCCGTGCCAGGCGTGCCGCGCGTCATAGGCCAGCAGATCCTTGCGCAAGGCGTGATCGGCGGCCTCCTGGCGCTGGCTGCGAATGGTCGTGACCACGCTGTAACCGCCGGTGTAGGCCTTGTCGCCATAGCGCGCGATCATGTCCTGGCGCACCATTTCGGCCACATAGCGCGCGTCGTAGCGCACCGGATTCTTCTGGCCGCTATTCTCGCCGGCGGTGACCGGCGCATTGCGCGCGCGTTTGTACTCGGCATCGTTGATGTAATCGAGCACGTGCATGCGCCGCAGCACATAGTCGCGCCGCTGCTTGGCGCGGGTCGGATTCGCGATCGGGTTGAACGCCGAGGGCGCCTTGGGCAGCCCGGCCAGCATGGCCTGCTGGGCCAGCGTCAGCTCGTCCAGCGGTTTGTTGTAGTAGGCCTCGGCGGCGGCGCCGATGCCGTAGGCCCGTTCGCCGAGATAGATCTTGTTGAGATACAGCTCCATGATCTGCTGTTTGGTCAGCTTCGATTCGAGCCGCAGCGCCAGAATCATCTCCTTGATTTTGCGGGTATAGGTTTTGGCGTTGGAGAGATACAGATTGCGGGCCAGCTGCATGGTGATGGTCGAGCCGCCCTGGGTCTTGCGACCGGTGGTCACCAAGTGAATCGCCGCGCGGATCAAGCCTTGATAATCCACCCCCGGATGCTCCCAGAAGCGGTCGTCCTCGGCGGCCACGAACGCGTTGACCTGGCGCTCGGGAATTTGATCGTAGGTGACCGGTTTGCGGCGCTCGGTGCCGTATTCGCCGATCAGTTTGTGGTCCGCGGTGTAGATACGCAGCGGCTCGTCGAACTGGATCTGCCCAATATCCCCGGCGTCGGGCAATCGTGGCCCGAAGTACAGATACAACCCCGCGACCACGCACACCACCAGCGTTGCCGCCGACAGCAGCCCGGCCAGCAGGACTATCACAATACGGACGCCGCGTGATCTTTTGTTCATCAAGTCGCCAACCTGCGTCACTTTCACTCAATCGACTGCGCATCATACCGGCCGGCGAGGACGACTGTCGCACGCGCGCGTCGTCGCGTTTTCGCCGTTCGTCGGAATAAGTCTCGGATTCAGTGCTTTATCGTGATCGCGACATTGCCTGACGCGCTGCGTCAGGTATAGTGGCTGCGGGGGTATTTTCGGCGCGTTGTCCTGTGGGGGGACCGTGGCCGACAACAAAAGCGGCAGATGGGGAGATTCACCAATTCAATACGGCGCCGGCGTGGGCTGATAGGGATCGATATCAGCGCCAGGCGGGTCAAGCTGCTCGAACTGGATCGCAGCGGCGACCAGTTGCGCGTGCTGGCCTATGCCAATGCGCCGGTGCCCGACGGGGCGATCGGCAATTTTCAGATTCTGGACGTGGAAGCGGTCGCACAGGCCGTGCTGAGCGCGCTCGAGCGCAGCGGCAGCCGCACGCGCGATGCCGCCATCGCCGTATCCGGGCCGTCGGTGATCAGCAAGACGATCCTGATGCCGATCGGCCTCGACGACGCCGAGATGGAACAGCAGATCCATTTCGACGCCGAGCACCATATCCCGCATCCGATCGAGGAAGTGAACCTGGATTTTCAGGTTCTCGAGCCCGAGCCGGACAATGCTGAATTCAATCGCGTACTGCTGGTCGCCTGCCGGCGCGACAACATCGAGGAGCGCACCGCCGCGCTGGAAATGGCGCATATGCGGATCGCGCTGGTCGACGTCGAGGAATACGCGCTACAGAACGCCTGTGCGCTGTTAGCCGGCCGGATCGAGGGCGTCTCCGATAGCGACAGCATCGCGGTGTTCGACATCGGCTACGACAGCACCCGGCTGACCATCCAGCGCGGGGGCCGCAGCCTGTACACCCGCGGGATCGGGTTCGGGGCCGCCGCGCTCGACGCCGCCCTGCTCGATCGCTATCAACTGACGGATTTCGACACGCTGCGCGCCCAGCTTCGCTCCGGCGAGATCGGTGCCGCCGACATCGCCGACAATGTGCGCGAGTTCGCCGAGCGTCTGGCGGTGCATATCGATCGCACGCTGACCTTCTATCAATCCGCCTCGGCCGGCGACGACGAGCCGATCGACCACGTCGTACTGGTGGGCGGGCCGACGCTCTACCCCGGTCTGCACGACGCTCTGGTCCCGCTTCTGCCGTGGCCGATCAGTCTCGGCAACCCGCTCGACGGCATGCTCGCCAGCACCGCCGCCCGGCGCAATCACGTCGATACCGATGCGCCCGGTTTGATGGTGGCCGCCGGTCTGGCCCTGCGGGGCGTGGTATGAACCCGATACAGCCGCTACCCGTACGCATCAATCTGCTCGACTGGCGCGCCGAGCAACGCGAGTACAAGCGCAAGCGCTTTATCGCCCAACTCGTCGGCGCCGCGCTCGCCACGATCGTGGTGGTCGGCGTGCTGCCGGCGATTTATTACAACCACCTGATCGACGCCCAGCAGGCCCGCAACCGGTATCTGCAGCAGCAGATATCGATCGCCGACAAGCAACTTGCCGAAATCCACAAGCTCAAGACGCTGCGCGAGGATTTGATCAACCGTATGCAGGTCATCGGCGGGCTGCAGCAATCGCGCTCGGCCATCGTGCACTACTTCGATCAACTGAGCGCGACCATTCCCGACGGCGTTTATCTCACCGGGCTCGACGAGAACGACGGCACCACGACGCTCGACGGCGTGGCCGAATCGAACGCGCGTGTGTCGCAGTATATGACCAACCTGGACAACTCGCCCTGGTTCACCAATCCGCGATTGATCGTGATCAAGCGTGACGACAGCGACGGCGTCCGCCGCGCCTACTTCACGCTCAAGGTCGACAGCACATCGCCCGATAAGACGAGTGCCGACACGCCGGCAGGCGATACGGCATCCATGTCCGACGGGAGGCCCGCGTGAGACCACTTGGCCAATACATCGACGAGTTGCGCAGCCTTGACCAGAACAACATCGGCAGTTGGCCGACCTGGGCCTACGGCTTCGCAACCGCCCTGGTGTCGCTGGTGATCATGCTGATCGCCGCCTGGTATTTCGTGCTGCCCAAACGCGACGCGCTAGCCGATGCCCATCGGCAGGAGAGCCAGCTCAAGCAATCGTTTCGTACCAAGGAGGCCATGGTCTCCAATCTGGATGCCTATCGGGATCAGCTCGCGGCCATGCAGACGGAGTTCGGCAATCTGCTTGCCCAATTGCCGAGCAAAAACGAAGTCCCGAGCCTGCTGCGCGATATTTCGCAGACCCGTTCGGCCAACGGTCTGGACGAGGAACTGTTCAAACCCGAGCCGGAGGTGACCAAGGACTTCTATGCGGTGCTACCCAACGACCTGATCGTCACCGGCGACTTCCACCATTTCGGCACGTTCGTCTCCGATGTGGCCGCCCTGCCGCGCATCGTCACCATCGACAGCGTCCATATCGAACCGGTGAAGCAGCGCCAAGGCCCCGGCGCCGAATCGGGCGAGGACCCGCTGCGCATGAGCCTGACGGCCAGCACGTACCGCTATCTCGATGAAACCGGCGACGGCGACAAAAACGAAAACAACAGCAAGGACAAATCGTGACCGGCAGGCGTCGACCGTTGTGCCTCAGCTGGGTCGCCATGCTCGGGGCCGCCGCGCTCGTTGCCGGCTGCGGATCGGACACCGGCGATCTGACCGCCTTCGTCGCCCGCACCAAGGCCCGACCCGCGGCGCCGGTGAAACCGATGCCCAAGATCGCGACCTATACGCCCTACGTCTACCGGCCCGACGGCCGCCGGTCGCCATTCGTCGCGCCCGACCACAGCACGCCCACCAGCGACAACGGCGTACGGCCCGATTTGAACCGACCGCTCGATCCGCTGGAACAATATCCGCTGGATGCCCTGCGAATGGTCGGCAACATCACCAGCGACGGCGTGACCTATGCCTTGATCGCCGCGCCCGACCAGGTGGTGCACCGGGTCGCGCCCGGCGAGCACATGGGCCGGCACTACGGCCGTGTCGATGCGGTCAGCCCGGCCGGCGTCACGCTCACCGAGATCGTGCCCGACGGCAGCGGCGGCTATGTCAAGCAGGGTGCCGCCTTGGCGCCAGCGCAATGAACGTCGCAATGAATTTGGGGGTTCGACCACTGATGAAGCCAATGACCGACCGCTCCCGCTCGCTTGCGCCATACGTCATATGGCTCGTGGCCTGTCTCGCAATTTTGATACCGACGGCGCAGGCCTCGGGCGCGCTCGCGTTGCAAGGCATCGATACCGCCGCCGGCAGCGGCAATCGCGTCAGCTTACGCTTCAAGCTATCGGGCCCCGCGCCCTCGCCCTCGGTGTTCACGGTCGAAAATCCGGCGCGGCTGTCGATCGATCTGCCGGGCACCAAGCTCGCGCTCGACGATCGCTATCAGCGCATCGACGAGGGCCCGGTGCAGGCGGTCACCGCCGCGGCGGCCAACGGCACGACCCGGGTGGTGGTCGAACTCACCCACATGGTCAACTACGACATCCGGCGCCGCGGCGACGCGTTGATCGTCAATCTCGGCGGCCCGGGTTCGCAGACAACCGGCCCGGCCACTGCGATCCGAAAGATCGATTTCCGGCGCGGCGAATCGGGCGCCGGTCGCATCGAGATCACGCTCAACGGTAGCAATACACCGATCGACATCAGCCGGGACGACGGCCGGATCGTGGCAAAGCTGCGCGGCATCCGGTTGCCGGACCGATTGCAGAGGCGGCTTGACGTGACCGACTTCGCCACGCCGGTTCGTACCATCGATGCGATGTCCCGCGGCGGCGACACCCGACTGGTGATCACGCCGGATCGGAACGCCCAGTTCCAGCGTTTGGCCTATCAGACCGGCAACCATATCTATATCGAGTTGCAGCCGCTGACCGACGACGAGAAGAAAAAACGCGACCAGGCGAACCCCCAGTACACCGGCGAGAAGATCTCGCTGTCGTTTCAGAACATCGATATCCGCTCGGTGCTCCAGATCATCGCGGATGTCG
>NZ_DASSKM010000016.1:0-12100 GCF_035690525.1 Salinisphaera sp. | reverse complement strand
CGCCGAACGGCGGGGCGTCTGAAGCGAGGCGCGGCGCGCGCGTAGCGCATCCGGCCGAGGTACTGCTCGGGCTGTTCGAATCGCGCACGCCGCCGATCGCTTGGGCCGGCTCCGCGCTATCCGTTGGATACCGAACAGGCTTTCACGGATCGCGCGACCACGCGGTTGCGCCCCGTCTCCTTGGCGTCGTAAAGTGCCTCGTCGGCGTAGTGCAGCAGCATATCGTTGCGCAGGCGCTGCTCGCTGTCGTTCTGGGCCAGACCGATCGACAGCGTGACCGAGAACCGCGCGCCGTCCTCGCCGGTGAAAACCAGCTCGGCGGCGCGCCGGCGCAGGCGTTGCGCTACTTCCGTCGCCCGGGCCAGATCGGTGGCCGGCATGATCCAGAGGAATTCCTCGCCGCCGAAACGGCCGAAACTGTCGATTTCGCGCACGCCGTCGGCCATATGGCGGCCGAGCCGCTTGAGCACGCGATCGCCCATCGCATGGCCGTGCGTGTCGTTGATACGCTTGAAATGATCGAGATCGATCACGCCGACACAGAATACGTACGGCGCGCGCTGACAACGAATGCGTTCCCGCTCGAGCACTTCCATCAGCCAACGCCGGTTGTATAGGCCGGTCAGATGATCGCGGACCGCCATCACCGAGATCCGCGCCATGGCCTCGCGCACCTCGTAGTTGCGCTCGCGCAGCGTGCGGCGCAGCCGGTTGACCAGCGCGCTCAGCAGTACGATCTGGGGCATCACGATCGCCAGCGAGGCCAGCAGTAGACCGTTGTGGAAGAACAGCCCGTCCTCGACATGCAGCAGACCACGGCTGAAGATCACGCCGAAATAGCCGACCGAATACATCGCCGCCGCGACCACGAAGCTCGCCACCGACAGATCCAGCGTGCCGTAGAGCAACGGCACGACCGCGGTCAGCAGGATCGCGGCCTGCGCCTCGGCCGAGTCGAGTTGGTAAAGCAGGATCAAGCCGGGCACGGCGGGGGCGAGCACCTGGGCCAGGGTCAGATTCGGCTCGCGCGAGCGCAGATTCAGCCCGGTGCGGAACGCAAAATAAAAGCTCGACACGATCGCCACCTGCGCGGCCGCATAGCCGGCCACGAACAGCGGCGTCAGCGCGCCGAGCAGCGCGATCACCACGGTCAGCAGAATCTGCAGCGCATAGGAAATACAGGACAGGCCAAGCCGGCGCAGCCGGACGCGCTGATGCCGGGCAGTGCGCTCGGCCCGGGATTCCACCGCCCGGCGATCGTCGATTGCCATAAGTTTTTCTTAGTTATTTTCAGGGCCTGTTGCCATTTCATACGGCTCCGCGTTGCAGCCCCAAATCGTGTCAGCCAAGGCGCAGAGCGCCGACCGCAGTAATTCTGCGGTCAAGCTCTGCAACGCCGGATGGCGCGATTTGGGGCCGCAACCCGAAGGGCCGGGGGCCATTTTGGCGCAATCCAGCGTTGCAGCGCGCTACGGTAGAATGACTACCGTACGCCCGCTGCGCCTTGTCTTGCGCCAAAATGGCCGCCGGCGCGGCGTCGTATGAAACGGCAACAGACCCTAGATTCCGACAAACAGTCCGCAGCCAGGCCGAAGCCGAACCGCGCGCTCATGTTCGCCAGGCGGGCTGACCCGGGCGTGAATCGGAGCATTCCCGCCGGTGGCGGTACAGGCCCGCGACCGCGACAATACACCCCTTTATCGCTCTTCATTCCGATTTATCCTTGTGCCCTTGTCCGTCCACGCCACCCACGCCCCAATCCTGATCTTCGACTCCGGCGTCGGCGGCCTGTCGGTGCTGGCCGCCGTCCGGGCACAACTGCCGCGCGCGCCGCTGGTCTATGCCATGGACGGCGCGGCCTATCCCTACGGCCAGCGCAGCGACGCCGAGCTTACCGCCCGCGTTCCGGCGCTACTCGGCCGGCTGGTCGAACGCTATCGACCACGGCTGGTCATCATCGCCTGCAATACGGCATCGACCATCGCGCTCGCCGCGGTACGCGACGTGCTCGCGGTGCCGGTGGTCGGCACGGTGCCCGCGATCAAGCCCGCCGCCGAACGCTCGATCAGCCGCGTGATCGGCGTGCTCGGCACCCGCGCGACCGTGCGCCAGCGCTATGTCGACGAACTCGCGCGACGATTCGCGGCCGACTGCCGCGTGCTGCGCCACGGCGCACCGGCGCTGGTGGACCACGTGGAATCGGCGCTGCGCGGCGAGCCGAGCCCCGCCCCCGAGGCGCCGCGAAAAGCCCTCGCCGGTCTGCTCGAACAACCCGGCGGCGACGTGCTTGATACGGTCGTGCTCGCCTGTACGCATTTCCCCCTGGCACTGGATGCGCTGCGACACGCAGCCCCGGCGGGCGTCGGTTTCGTCGACGGCGCGGACGGCATCGCACGACGCTGCGCCGGTTTGCTGGCCGGGCAGCGCTGGCCGCCGGATGCCGGCACCGGCGTCACGATAACCACCGGTGAAATCGCGGCCTGCACCGGGCTCGCGGCCGGACTCGGCCGGTTCGGGCTCGCCCCGGCGATCGCCTTATAGCGGACGCCGCGCCGGGCGTTTGCGCTGGGGTTGTTGACGCTTCATATGTCCCCTAACGCAGCCGTTCGATCGAGACCCGGTCGCCGCGCGCGGCCGCGATTTCATCCTGCGCCGCGATCAGCGCCAGTTCTCGACCGCCGGCGGCCCAGGTCGCCTCGAACAGAACCTGCACCGCCGCCGCGGTCCGTGCCAGCGCGCGCGCCGGGCCGTCCGCGCTCAGCCCCAGTTCGAGACAACCCGCGGCGAACATCGCCGCGGTGAAATCGCCCGCGCCGTTCGGCGGCGTTTCGAAATCGATCAGCGGCGTGGTCACCCGCCAACTGCCCTCGGCGGTGTCGACCAGCATGGCGATGCGATCGGCCGGGCTGTCCGCGACCACGAGCGAAGTCACCAGCACCACGCGCGGCCCGCGTGCTCTCAGCGCGGCCGCGGCCGCCATCGCGTCGTCGCGGGTGGTGACCTCGCGCCCGGCCAGCCAAGCCAGCTCGAACTGATTCGGGGTGACGATATCGGCAACCGGCAGCGCGCGATCACGCATCCATTCCGGCAGGCCCTCGCGCACGAAGAAGCCGCGCCCGGTATCGCCCATCACCGGATCGCAGCAGTACAGCGCCCGCGGCCGTGCGGCGCGCAGCTTCGCCAGCGCATCGAGCACGGCGGCGCCAGTGCTCCGATCGCCCATATAACCGGTCAGCAGCGCGCGTACGCCGGCGAACCCGGTGAGCGCCGCCACGCCGTCGACCACCTCACGGATCTGATCGGCCGGAAAGACCGTGCCGGTGAATCGGCCATAGCCGGTGTGATTGGAAAACTGCACCGTGTTCACGGCGGTCACATCCCAGCCGAGCCGCTGCAGGGGAAACACCGCGGCGCGGTTGCCGACGTAGCCGTAGGCGACGTGGCTCTGGATGGAAATGATGTCGCTCATGCCTTGGCGTCTCGTTGTCGCGCGCGTTGTCACGATGGGTTCGCGCATTCGCGCGAATGCGGTGCAACCCATTCTGCCGCAATCGAACGCGCCCGGCGCGAGGGATCGGCGCGGCGCCCGCCTACGCCGTGTTCGGCGCGTGGCCCACGCGCTTGTCGTAGCGCCAGGTGATGGCCCACATCAGCAAACCGGCCACGGCCAGCGCGGCGCCGACGTAACCCGTGGCTTGCGTGCCGAAACCGAAGGCGATAACGAGGCCCGCCAGGAGCGGGCCGAGCGCGTTGGCGAAGTTGAACGCGACATGATTGAGCGCGGCCGCCAGGTTCTGCGCGTCGCCGGCGACATCCATGAGCCGGGTCTGCAGAATGGCCGCCAACGATACGCCGAAGCCGATACAGAACACGTCGACGGTCACCGTGATCGCGTTGCGGCTGGCCAGCGGGAACGCCAGTAGCGCGACCAGGCTCCAGACCAGCATCGCGCCGGCCGTGGGCATCTGGGCGCGATCGGCGAAGCGCGGCACAATCATGTTGCCCATCGTCATGCCAACGCCGAACACGCCGAGCACTACCGGCACGAGCGCCGCCGACATATGCGTGACGTGCGTCAGCGTGGTGGTGAGATAGGTATAGACCGCGAACACGCCGCCGAAGCCGATGCCGCCGATCGCCAGCGTCAGCCATACGTTGGGCCGCGCCAATGCGGTCAATTCGCGCAGCGGATGGGCGTCGCTGTGCACGCCCTGGTACGGCGCAAAAATCGTGATCAGCACGCCGGCCGCAATGGCGATCGCGGTCACGCTCCAGTAGCCGGCGCGCCAGCCGGTGAGCGAGGCTAGCCAGGTCGCCGCCGGCACGCCGATAATGGTCGCCAGCGTCAGCCCCAGCATGACGTAGCCCACCGCCTGCGTGCGCCGGTGCGGTTTGACCATCGAGGCCGCGACCAGCGACGCCAGGCCGAAATAGGCCCCGTGCGGCAAGCCGCTGATGAAACGAAACACGATCAGCCAGTGATAGCTCGGCGCGATCGCACTCAGGCCGTTGCCCAGCGCGAATACAACCATCAGACCGATCAGCAGCGGCTTGCGCGACATCCGCGCGGCGATGACGGTGATGATCGGCGCGCCGACCACCACGCCCAGCGCATAGGCGCTGATGATATGGCTGGCGGTCGCTTCGTCCACGGTGAAGGCGCGCTGGATCAGCGGCAGCAGGCTCATGGTTCCGAATTCGGTCGTGCCGATCGCGAAACCGCCGGTCGCCAGCGCCACGAACACCAGCACTTGAAGCACACGGTTCGACATAAGGAATTCGAAAGGGAAAAGAGCCCGAGCCGGGCGGGATATAACCAGCGTGGAGGATACACGCCCCAGGTATAATACTAAAGTATTATGCGATCATTTAATCGGCTGCCAGCACTTAACATCGGCGAAACGGAATCTAAATAAAACCGCGACCGACCGGGCCCGGTCTCATCGCCGGCCTGATTGCTGTACAAGCCACCGACCCGGCTGCGGCGAGGCCCGGTGCGACGCGAGTTCGACCACGGCCGGAAAATCCAACCTTTCGGAAAGACCGTCCGCGGGCGCCGCGTAGCCCCGGCACGGCTTGCCAAAAGCTGTCACCATCCCCATTCAGGGCCTGTTGCCGTCTCATACGACGCCGCGCCGGCGGCCATTTTGGTGCAAGACAAGGCGCAGCGGGTGTACGGTAGTCATTCTACCGTAGCGCGCTGCAACGCTGGATTGCGCCAAAATGGCCCCGGCCCTTCGGGTTGCGGCCCCAAATCGCGCCATCCGGCGTTGCAGAGCTTGACCGCAGAATGACTGCGGTCGGCGCTCTGCGCCTTGGCTGACACGATTTGGGGTCGCAACGCGGGGCCGTATGAGACGGCAACAGGCCCTAGCAACCACAATAACCGTGCGAGGTTGAAACGCGACGATGTCCGATACGCCGAAGATCATTTATACGCTGACCGACGAAGCACCGGCCCTGGCCACGCATTCGCTGCTTCCGATCATCGATGCTTATACCGATTCGGCCGGTATTCGCGTCGAAACCCGCGACATCTCGCTGGCCGGGCGCATCATCGCGCACTTTCCCGATTATCTGACCGACGAGCAGAAAGCCGCCGACGATCTCGCCGAACTCGGCGAAATGACGTCCGACCCGTCGGCCAACATCATCAAGCTGCCCAACATCAGCGCCTCGGTGCCGCAGCTCAAGGAAGCGATCGCCGAACTACAGAACGCCGGCTACAAGATCCCCGACTATCCGGAAGAGCCGGAGACCGACGAAGAGAAAGACATCGCCGAGCGCTACGAGAAAGTCAAGGGCAGCGCGGTAAACCCGGTGTTGCGCCAGGGCAACTCGGACCGGCGGGCGCCGAGTTCGGTTAAGGACTATGCGCGCAAGTACCCGCATCGCATGGGGGCGTGGGAATCCGACAACAAGGCCGAAGTCGCGCATATGGACGACGGCGACTTCTACGCCACCGAGCAGTCCACGACCATGGACGCCGCCGACAAGCTCACCGTCACACTACACCCGAAATCCGGCGACGCGGAGGTCCTGAAGAAGGACATCGCCGTCACCGAGGGCGAGGTCGTCGATACGGCGGCCATGCACGCCAAACCGTTCCGCGCGTTCGTGGATCGCGAGATCGCCGACGCCAAGGCCCGGAACCTGCTGTTCTCGGTGCATCTCAAGGCCACGATGATGAAGGTCTCGGACCCGATCATGTTCGGCTGGGTGGTCACCCAGTTCTATAAGGACGTGATGGACAAGTTCGGCGACGCGCTACGCGAGGTCGGCTTCGACCCCCGCTCCGGCCTGGGCGATTTGTACAAGAACATCCAGCGGCTTCCCGACGACAAGCTGTCCGCGATCGAATCCGAGATCGCCCGGGTCAACGAGGAATCCGCGCCGCTGGCGATGGTGGATTCGCATCGCGGTATTTCGGTGCTGCACTGGCCCAACGACATCATCATCGACGCCTCGATGCCGGCCATGATCCGCGACTCGGGCATGATGTGGGGCGCCGACGACGACCAGCACGAAGCCAAGGCGCTGATCCCCGACCGCTGCTATGCCGGCATCTACGCCGCCGTGGTCGAGGACTGCAAGCAAAATGGCGCCTTCGATCCGACCACCATGGGCACGGTGCCCAACGTCGGTTTGATGGCGCAAAAAGCCGAGGAATACGGTTCCCACGACAAGACCTTCCAGATTCCGGCCGACGGCACGGTGCGCGTGACCGACAGCGCCGGCGACGTAGTGTTCGAGCACGAGGTCGACGCCGGCGATATCTGGCGCATGTGCCTGACCCGCGACGCGGCGATCGCCGACTGGGTCAAGCTGGCCGTCACCCGGGCCCGCGATTCCGGCATGCCGGCGGTGTTCTGGCTGGACGAAAACCGCGCCCACGACGCCCAGATCATCGCCAAGGTCGAGCAATATCTGGCCGAGCACGACACGAACGGCCTGGACATCCGGATCATGGCGCCGGCCGAGGCCATGAACCACACCCTGGAACGCGTGCGCGCCGGCCGCGACACCATCTCGGTGACCGGCAACGTGCTGCGCGATTATCTCACCGACCTGTTTCCGATCATGGAACTGGGCACCAGCGCCAAAATGCTGTCGATCGTGCCGCTGATGGCCGGCGGCGGCCTGTTCGAGACCGGCGCCGGCGGTTCGGCGCCCAAGCATGTGCGCCAGCTCCAGCGCGAAAATCATCTGCGCTGGGATTCGCTGGGCGAATTTCTGGCCTTGGCCGCCTCGCTCGAACATCTGGGCAAGACCTTCGACAACGAGCGCGCCAAGGTCATGGCCGAGGCGCTGGATGCCGCCAACAGTCGCTTCCTGTCGGAGAACAAATCGCCCTCGCGCAAGGTTGGCGAGCTGGACAACCGCGGCAGCCATTTCTATCTGGCCATGTACTGGGCCCGCGCGATCGCCGATCAGAAGGACGATGCCGAGCTGGCCGAGCGGTTCGCCGAACTGGCGGCGGCGCTCGCGGACAACGAGGAAAAAATAGTCGAGGAATTGAATGCGGCTCAGGGCGAGCCGGTCGATCTCGACGGCTACTACTTCGTCGACGGCAAGCGAGCCACCGATGTGATGCGCCCCAGCACCACGCTCAACCAGACCATCGCCATGGTGGCCGCGAACAAGAAATAGCGCGCTCGAATGCGGCCGCGCCGCTGGCGGCGCGATACAAGCCGGTGTCTCGCATCCGCGGGCGCCGGCTTGTTTCGTTTGCGGCGCTTCATGGACCAATAATCGGCTAATAATCGGCTAAGGCCCGGTTTCGATTCGTACTTTCGCTATTCGCCTAGGGCTCTGGTAGGCTCAATTATCCGCTAAATTCGACCCGAGCCAAGCATGTCGACTTCGAGCAAAAGGATCATCGTAGGCGCTGTTGTCGCCGGTTGCTTGACCGCCGCGGGCTGCACCACCATACGCGAAACCCAGCCCGCCCAGACCGCCCGCGAACAGATCATGATGTCGCGCGCCGCCGATCTGGCCAGCGTCAAGATCGAGCCGAACGTGCCCAAAGACAACGCCATTTTCGTCGACGCCACCAATTTCACCAGCGACGCCACTGCCCGAACAGGCTATGCGATCGCCCGCATCACGGCTCAGTTGTTGTCGGAGGGCTATCACATCGTGGGCTCGGCCGATGCTGCCGACACCATCGCCGAAGTGAGCACCGGGGCGCTTTCGATCGATCAGTCCGACACGCTGTTCGGCCTGCCGAGCACGCCGATTCCCATTCCGCTGAGCGGCACGCTCACAACGCCGGAAGTCGCGATCTACAAAAAAGCGAAGCGCACCGGCGTGGCCAAGTTTCTGGTCTCGTTCTACAGCGCCAAAACCGGCGCCCTGCAGGACGTAGTCGGCCCGGTCTACGGTTTCTCCCACTTCGACCGCTACTCGCTGTTTGGCTTCGGCTGGAAACACAGCAATCTGCTGCCGCCCGAGGCCCTTGCCGCGAAGCAAGGTGAAGACCCGGCGCAAAAAACCGGCGAGTGAGTGCGACCGGACGCTGCAGTTTTTTCGTGCGCGTTGTAATCTCGCGATCGTAGGCTATCGACATGCCGTCCAACGACGGCGGGGAGTCCTGTTTTGACAACCGTGAACGATCTGCTGCGGAACAAGCCCAGCGACATCTGGACCGTGGCGCCCGAGGACTCGGTGTACGACGCCCTGCGGCTGATGGACGAAAAGAACATCGGCGTCGTGCTGGTGATAGACTCCGGCCGACTCATCGGCCTGCTTACCGAGCGCGACTACGCGCGCAAGCTGGTATTGCATCACAAGTCCTCGCGTGAGACGCCGGTGCGCGACGTGATGGCCACGCACGTGGCCTACATCGAGCCGGGCAAGGAAATCGAGGATTGCATGGCGCTGATGACGGAACGGCGCTTTCGCTATCTGCCGGTGATGGACAACGATCGGCTGGTCGGCCTGGTGTCGATCGGCGACCTGGTCAAGGCCGTGATCGCCGACAAGAAATTCATGATCGAACAGCTTGAGCACTATAT
Organism: Salinisphaera sp.; assembly: GCF_035690525.1. GTDB lineage: Bacteria > Pseudomonadota > Gammaproteobacteria > Nevskiales > Salinisphaeraceae > Salinisphaera. The sequence goes on along the minus strand of NZ_DASSKM010000016.1, from coordinate 3,083 downwards.
TAGCGGCCAATAAACACACCGGCGCGGCCCGGCTGGTGTCTATTGACGTCTCACGCGACCGCACCCACTTCGATAGCTCAGGGGCCGCGATCAAACGTTGGCCAGCATCATACTGGCCGTCACAAGAGCCAAAAATGCGATCGTTTTGTGTGTCATCGAGCTATCTCCTTCGCGGTTTCATAATTACCGGCACGCAGGCCGGCCTAAGATTAACCCCGTTAGCCCCAAATGCCCCTCGGCTCGGCGGCGCTAAAATCGTACGGCGCGCCCTTCAAAAGGCTGGTTGTTATCGATCCAGTACTGAGTGCGCGCGACATAATCGACCGGGTACTGCGCCTGCTCGATGAGCGGCAGGGCGTTATAGTAATCAATGCACGCCTGGAAGAACTTGTCGTTCTGACCGGTTGCCTGATATTCGAGATTCGCTTGGGCTAAGACCTTTTGTTTCCACGCCTGTCGTCGGTCATATTGCTCCAGCCAAGCCGCGTGCCGCTCGTTCGCGGTATAGCGACCGCTGTCGTCGTACATCACCAGCGTCAGCTGATCGTCCGACAGATTCTTGAAAGGGTTTTCGGTGGTGCTGCTACGGCCGTAGCTTTGTACAAAGGCGGTCGCCTGTTTGGCGCGCGCCAGCAAGGTAGGATCGTCGGTGTCCGGCACCTCGCGCGCGGCCGCGGCCTCGTTGTACCCCGAGCCGATAAATTGCTCGCGCAGCCGCGCGGCTTCGGCGGCCAGCTCCGACCGGGTCATGGAAGCGTCTCGTTGCTCGGCCTCGATTGCGCTTTGGGCAAGCTGACGGCTGGTGGCGCTCAGCGAGACGCTGCTTGCGGCGTCGTCACCGGACTTGGCCGGCGGCGCCGTCCGGGCTTCGGCTGCGGTGGCCGCGGCGGGCTTCGTCCCCGCCGCACCCGGAGAAATGGCGTTTGGGTTGAGATCAATAGCCACAAGACGCTCCGATTTAGGACACCTTATATGGGTCTTATCGGCGACCGAGTCAGAACCTTAATCGGAATGTTGTCTCGCGCGAATCGTGGCTTTCGCGTTGAGCAATGTCCGGTTGAACTACACTCTGGCCGGACGTCAGGCAGTTAAACCCAAACGCGTCAGGATGCGCTTTTATGGAAAGGGTTGCTTTATCTTATACGGGGCGGGCAGTCCAGGCACTGGCCGATTCTGGTCAGTGCCTGAGTGATCGGAGGCGGCCCCTACATCCGCACGCTACCCGACATCGCTTCGAGCCGCTGGATTCGCTCGTCGGTCGGTGGGTGGGTCGAAAACAGCTTGCCGATGTTCACGCCCGCCAGCGGATTCACGATGAACAGATGCGCGGTGCCGGGGTTGCGCTCGGCGGTGCCCATCGGGTGGCGCTGATTCGCTTGCTCGAGCTTGCGCAGCGCATTCGCCAGACCGGTCGGGCTGCCGCAAATCTCCGCCCCGCCCTTGTCGGCCGCGAACTCGCGCGAGCGCGACACCGCCATCTGGATCAGCATCGCCGCCATCGGCGCCAGAATGATCATGGCGAGCCCGCCCAGTAGACCGCCGGCGCCCTCCTCGTCGTCATCGCCGCGGAAACCGCCGAACAGCATCGTCCATTGAGCGATATTGGCGATCATGGTGATCGCACCGGCGAAGGTCGCGGCGACGGCGCTGATCAGCGTATCGCGATGGCGCACGTGCGCCAACTCGTGGGCAAGCACGCCGCGCAATTCCTCGCGGTTCATGATCCGCAACAGGCCCGTGGTGGCCGCCACCGCCGCATGCGAAGGGCTGCGCCCGGTCGCGAACGCGTTGGGGGTGTCCGAGTCCATTACATAGACCCGCGGCATGGGCAGCTGCGCGCTCTGCGCGAGTTCGCGCACCACGTTGAACAGCTCCGGCGCCTCGGCGGCCGAGGCCTCGCGCGCGCCGTGCATTTTCAGCACCAGCCGATCGGAAAACCAATAGCTGCCGAAATTCATCGCGGCCGCGATCACCAACGCGATCACCATGCCGGCCTGGCCGCCGAGCGCACCGCCGACAAGAACCAGCAACACCGTCAAACCGGCCAAGAGCAAGGTCGTACGCAATGCGTTCATCTAAGATACCCTCCTCGAAACGGGGCTCATGCCCTCAACCTCCTAAATAGCGTCGATCGCGGCGTAATCAAGATCACGCATGAAACGCTCGATTCGGTCTTGTCGAACGGGTATCCTTGATGAACAATCCGTAACCATACGTAGAGGTCAATCGATATCACCGGAGTTGCGCTGTACGCGTTCATCGAACGCTACGGCCATTTACCCGGTCCGTCGACCGATACGATCCATGACCGACCATCCGCCGGTTTCGCTTGCCCTGATCCGCGCCGGCTGTCTGCCACGGTCGCAGCGCCTACGCGCCGCCACCGCGGGTAAGGCGCGCCGACACAACGGTAATTGGCATTACCGATGAACGCGATCACGGCGCAGTACAACGGCTACCGGCTGCACAGCGCCTTTCAGCCGATCCTGAGTCTTAGTCATCGCCGCAGCGTCGGTTTCGAGTCGCTGCTGCGCTCCGCCGACGCCGACCGCCGCTGGCATACGCCGAGCGATGTAATCCGCGAGGCCACCGAGCGCGGCGATATCCGCGAACTCGATACGCTCTGCCAGAGCCTGCATATCCGTAATTTCGCGGCCCAAGCGCCCGACGAGCGCTGGCTGTTTCTCAATCTCGACCCAAGCACGATTGCCGATCGCTGGTATCACGACGGGTCGCTGACACGCGCGCTGCGCGACGCCGGCGTGCCGCCGCAGCGGCTGGTAATCGAAATCATCGAAGGCGCTATCGAGGACGAACCGCAGCTGTTCGCCGCGGTCGATTATTTTCGCTCCATGGGCGCGCTGGTCGCGCTGGACGATTTCGGCAGCGGCCATTCCAATTTCGATCGTATCTGGCGGCTCGCCCCCGATATCATCAAGCTGGACCGCAGCCTGATCGTCGAAGCCGAACAACACCGAACGGGCCGTCTGCGTCAGATGCTGCCCAACTTGGTGTCGCTGATCCACGAGGCCGGCTGCCTGGTATTGGCCGAAGGCATCGAAACACGCGAGCAGGCGCTGCTG
>NZ_DASSKM010000015.1:0-2482 GCF_035690525.1 Salinisphaera sp. | reverse complement strand
CATCAAAATAGATGAACGACCATCGGCTTAATAAAGCGGACCGCGCAAGCGGGCCGCCGCGGCGTCAAGCCGCGAAGCCTTGTCAAATCCAGGCCGGACATGCGCCGGCCTGGATTTGGCGAGGCGTTGAAAACAGCCGATCTTTCGGCTGTTTTGTTGCCACATTAATAGCCCGCCACGCGCAGCGGATGCGCGACCACGGCATTGAACAGCACGCCGTGATCGTTCCACTCGACCTCGTCCGGCTGAACCTGGCCATGCTCGTCGACGGCGCGTACGCGCAGCGTATGGTTGCCGGGCGTCGCGTTCCAGATGAACGACCAGCATACCCAGGCCGCCGCGATATTCGGCGTGCCGAGTTCGGCTTCGCGCCAGGGGCCGTGGTCGACGGCGTACTGCACGCGCGCCACGCGCGCCTCGCCGGAAAACGCCCGGCCGCGGATCACCCGACGGCCGGCGGCTAGATGCGCCGGCCAATCCAGCTCGGCCACGCTCATCACCGGCATCACGCTCACCGGCACGCCGTCGGCCGGCGGCCGTTCCGGCCAGCTCGGGCCGGCCAGGGTGTACTCGGTCTTGTTCCAATGCGTGTGCAGCGCCCGGCAGGCCACTTCGATGCGCCCGAGCCATTTCACGCTGGCCGCGCCCAGCCAGCCGGACACGATCAGGCGTGCCGGGAAGCCGTGGTCGGACGGCAGGGGTTCGCCGTTCATGGCCAGCGCGATCAGCGTGTCGTCGGCCAGCGCTTTGTCGATCGGAAGCGGCCGGGCGTAGCGAACGTCGTCCAGGCCTTCGGGCAGAATATCCACGGCGGCGTCGCGCACGCCGGCCAGGGCGAGCACGTCGCGCAGGCGCACGCCGGACCATTCGGCGACGCCGATGGCGCCGGTCCGCCATTGGGCGCCGCCGGCCTGATGGCCGAAGCGCGATTTGAAGAAGCTGCGGGCATTGCCCGCGCATTCGACGGCGCGTACGAGGCTAACCCGGGGCAGAGCGCAAAGCGCGTCGTAATCGAGCGTGGCCGGCTGTTTTAGACCGTCGCCTTCGAGTTCGAGCCGCCAGCTATCGCGCTCGATGCGCGGCGTCGCGCCGTGGTTGCGCACGTAGAAGCGGTCGATCGGTGTGAGATAACCGACCAACCGGCTCAGCCGGGTCTCGACATTCGCGCGTTCGCCGTTTTCGGGCGCGCTGAACAGGGTGTCCGGCGTCGGTTTGACCAGCTCGGGGCAGAGCGGCATGAAGGCCTCGCCGTAGCGCAATTCGTAGCTTCGAGTAAGCGCGGCGCGCGGTGTGATTGTCAAACGATTGACGCCCCGACGGCCGGTCCATAATCTTGGCCAAATGTCTGATGACGAACGCGCAATCTCGGCATTTATCGAGCGCATGGGCCTGGCTGCCCAAGGCGACGGGCTGCCGCGGATCGCCGGCCGGATTATCGGCTATTTCATCATCCACGGCGGACCGACTAGCCTATCGGCGCTGGCCCGCGAACTCCGGGTTTCGCGCGCCAGCATTTCCACCAACGCCCGGATGCTGCGCGATCTGGGCGTACTCGATGCCACCGCCGTGCCCGGCGACCGTCAGGATTACTACCAACTTGCGCCGCGCCATTACCTGCGCGTGATGGAGGGTTATCTTGAGCGCATGGGCGTGCTCGGCGAATCGCTGTCCACCGCGCAGGACGAGATCGACGACGCCAACCGGGGCGCCCAGATGCGCTTGGCCGATATGCACCGTTTCGTCACCGCCGCCCGCGCCCAGACGCGCTCGCTGATCGACAACCTGCGCGCCGATTCGGCCAACGACGATTGATGAAGATGCGCTTCAGGGGGCCTTAATTCTCCGCCGCCGGCGTGTCCCCGGGCCGGTCGGTGGCTTCGTAGTGCTGGGCGCCGAAGATCATCGCGCGGAACATGATCTTGGCCTCGCGCGCCATTTCGGCCGCGCTCAGACCGGTATCCTCGGTCAGCCATTCGGCGACCAGTTCATTGAACATGCCCACGAGCGCGACCGCCGGCAGGCGATAGTCGCGTTCCGGCAGAACGCCCGATTCGGCCATCAGCGCGGCATAGCGTCGGATAATATCGGCCAGTGCATGGGTGGTGCCGCGGCGCTTTTTTTCCATCGCCTCCGACACGCCTACCGCCTCGATGCAGATAATCCGGCCGCGACGCGGATCGATCAGCAGGAAATGCACCGCCGATTCGATGGTGTCGGCGACCCGCTGCGTGAGCGAAGCGCCCCGCGTGGTCAGCGCGGCCCGGATAAGGCCCTCCATTTCCTGCACCAGTGCATCGTAAACGGCGTGCAGGATCGACTCGCGCCCGCCGAATTGTTCGTAGAAATGCCGGGTCGAGACCTTGGCCTGGCTGCATACGGCCTCGATCGGCGTGGCGGCGTAACCGCGTTCGCCGAACAGCGCGGTGCCGGCGGCGATCAGCCGCTGGTGGCGCTGGCGACGCAGTTCTTCGGCGGAAAGCCC
>NZ_DASSKM010000014.1:0-11732 GCF_035690525.1 Salinisphaera sp. | reverse complement strand
ACGAGCAGGCCGGGCGTATCCGCCGCGCCGTGCGCGACGCGATGGCCGATGGCGATCGCACCACGCCCGATCTGGGCGGCGAAGGCTCCACCCAGGGCTTTGCCGACGCGATCGTCGAACGGCTGTAGCGCGCTAGGCTAGCCAGAGCCGCGCTCAAATCGTTCGTGCGTAGCCGAGCGTCACCCGCGGCCGGCCGGCCAGGTCGGGTATCGTTTCTATCTTCATGAGACCGGCGGCGCGAAACAGTCGGCGGACATCCGCGCCCTGGGTGTGTCCGTGCTCGACCATCAGCGGCGCACCGGGGTACAGATGACGTGCGGCGCCCGCGGCCAGAGATTGGATATCGGCCAGGCCGTGATCGGCCGCGACCAGCGCGTGGCGCGGCTCATGGCGCAGGGCGGGGTGGTCGAGGTGCGGGTCCGCCGGGTCGATGTAGGGCGGGTTCGACACGATCGCATCGAAGCGCAATGCATCGCCGAGCGGCTCGAACCAGGAACCCAGTACGAAAGCCACGTTCGCCAGTTTCAGCCGCGTTGCATTGGCCCGGGCGCAGGCGAGCGCGCCGGTGTGGGCGTCGCTGGCCAGAACCCGCCAGTTCGGCCGGGCATGGGCGAGCGCCAGCGCAATGGCGCCGCTGCCGGTGCCGAGATCCGCGATATGCAAGCCGGCATCCGCCGGCAGCCGGGCCAGCACGGCCTCGACCAGCGTCTCGGTATCGGGCCGCGGCACGAGCACCTCGGGCGTGATCTCGAGTTCCAGTTCGTGAAAACCGATCCGGCCGACGATATAAGCCAGCGGCTCGCCCGCGAGCCGGCGCGCCACCGCGTTTTCGATGTGCGCGACGAGACCGGCATCGACCGGCCGGCGCGCCTCGATCACCAGCCGGGCGCCGGTCAGCCCGGCAATCGCCTGTAGCAGACGGCGTGCTTCGAGTTCCGGGCTGTCGCTGACCGCGGCCAGGCGGATCGCGGTGTCCCGGCGCAGCGTTTCTAGGGCAATAGACCCTGGGCTCTGTGAGTCGTTCATCGGGCCTCTGTAGGGCGCGATCAGGCCGCGCCCATCTCGGCCAGTAAGTCGGCCTGATGCTCGCTGGTCAGCGCGTCGATGATTTCATCCAGGTCGCCGGCGATCACGCTCTCCAGCTTGTAGAGCGTCAGGTTGATCCGGTGATCGGTCACCCGGCCCTGCGGAAAGTTGTAGGTGCGGATGCGCTCGGAACGATCGCCGCTGCCGACCAGGCGCTTGCGTGTCGCGGCTTGTTCGCTGGTCTGCTTGTCCTGTTCGGCGGTCATCAACTTGGTCTGCAAAAGGCTCATGGCGCGGGCCCGGTTCTTGTGCTGGGAGCGCTCTTGCTGGCATTCGACCACCATTCCGGTCGGCAGATGCGTGATCCGGATTGCCGAATCGGTCTTGTTGACGTGCTGGCCGCCGGCGCCGGCGGCGCGGAAAGTATCCACGCGCAGATCGTTCGGGTCGATCTTGATCTCTTGAATCTGGTCCATCTCCGGCAGCACGGCGACGGTGCAGGCCGAGGTATGAATCCGCCCCTGGGATTCGGTGGCCGGGACCCGCTGGACCCGGTGCGCGCCGGATTCGAATTTCAGCCGCGAGAAGGCGCCGGCGCCGATCAGCCGCGAGATGACTTCCTTGTAGCCGCCGTGCTCGCCGTGCGATTCCGACAGGATCTCGACCTGCCAGCCCTGTTTCTCGGCATAGGTCGCGTACATGCGCATGAGATCGCCGGCGAACAGCGCGGCCTCGTCGCCGCCGGTGCCGGCCCGGATCTCCAGATACAAATTGGCGTTGTCGTTGGGATCTTTGGGGATTAGGTGCCGGCGCAGCTCGACCTCGAGACCCGCGATGCGCTCGCGGGCCGCGGCGAGTTCGGCTTCGGCCATGTCGCGCAGTTCGGCCTCGCCGGCGTCCGGGTTTTGATTGGCCATGTCCTCGAGATCGGCGATTTCGGCGCCCAGCTCGCGCCAGGCGCGATAGTCGGCGGCCAGCGACTCGAGCTGGGCGTACTCCTGCGACATGCGGCGGAACTTGTCCTGATCGCCGATGACATCGGGATCGGACAGCGAGTGCGCCAGATCCTCTTGGCGTTCCACCAGTTCCTCGAGTTTCGCGCGCAGAGAATCCTTCATAGACAGGCCTTCATGATTGGTGACTATCCGGTTTATCGGCCGGATTCGTGGGCTCGGCGTCGTCGTCGCTCAAGCCGAACAATTCGCGCGCCGGGCCGAGCAGGCGTTGTTGACGGGCGCCCGCCGCCTTGCGCAGCACCGCGCTCGGTTCGTGCATGAGTGTGTTGGTCAGCCGCCGAGAGACGAATTCCAGCACCGCGTCGGCGTTCTCGCCGCGCGCCAGCCGGCGTCGGGCCTGAACCATGATCTTGGCGCGATGTTGCTCGGCGGTGTCGCGCATGGCTCGGATTGTAGCGGTTGCCTGGCGCGAGTCGACCCATTCCAGATATTCGTCGATGCGCGACTCGATGATCTCGTCCGCGCGTTCGGCGGCGGCCGCGCGCGATCGCTTGCTGTCTTCGATCACGCTTTGTAGGTCGTCGACCGAATACAGATAGATATCCTCGAACCGGGCCGACGCCGGCTCGATATCGCGCGGTACCGCCAGATCGAGCACGAACATGGGCTTTCGCCGGCGCTGTCTTAGCGCCGCCTTGAGATCGGCGGCGTGCACCAAATAGTCCGGCGCGGCGGTCGAGGAGATCAGCAGATCGGCCTCGGCCAGATGCAGCGGCAAATCGGCCAATGCGATCGCATAGCCATGATAGCGCGTGGCCAGTTCCTGCGCCTTGTCCAGGCTGCGATTGGCGAAGATCATACGCGATACGCCGATTTCCGCCAGATAGCGCGCGGTCAGTTCGATAGTCTCGCCGGCGCCGATCATCATCGCCGAGGAGGCGGCGACATCGGTAAAAATCTGGCGCGCCAGCGAGACCCCGGCGTAGGCCACCGATACCGGGTTGGCGCCGATGTCGGTACCGCTGCGCACCGCCTTGGCCACGGTGAAGCTGTGCTCGAACAAACGCGTGAGCAACGGCCCGGCGCCGCGCGCCGCCTGGGCGGAACGATACGCGTCCTTCATCTGTCCGAGGATTTGTGGCTCCCCGACAATCAGCGAATCCAGACCCGAAGCGACGCGCAGGCTATGGCGCACGACCTCGCGTCCGTGATGGACATAGAAGCAGTCCGACAGCTTCTCGGCATCCAACCCGCGCTGACGGCACAGCCATTCGCGCAGGCCGCTGTCGTCGACATGGCCGGCCGCATCGCCCACGACCGCGTACAACTCGGTACGATTGCAGGTCGAAAGTATGGCGCCTTCGCGGACTTGCGGCAGACGCAGAAAATCATTCAACGCGCTGGCCAACTGCGCCGCCGGGAACGCGACCACTTCGCGTATCGATAGCGGAGCGGTATGGTGATTGAGGCCCACGGTCAGCAGCGACATGGGCTTATTCTACCGATCGATCGATAGTTCTGGGGTATTCATATGACAAAGTCTGGGTGCGCAAACTATCGAGATCGCGCGCTTGCGATGGCCGCGGTCGGGCTGGCGAGCGTACTCGGATTCGTTGTCTTTGACACGCCGGCCCGGGCGGCCGCCGACGATACGCGCGGCGCGCCGGTGCAAAGCATCGACGAATTGGCCAGCGCGCCCGAGGCCGATCGCGATTATCACATCATGCTGGGCGAACTGGCGCTGCTCCACGGCGATGCCGACAAGGCGGCACAGGCCTACGTCGAGGTGCTCGCGCATTCGCATGATCCGGCGCTGGCCCAGCGCGCCACCCGGATCGCGCTGGCCGCCGGCCGCGAAGATCTGGCGTATCAGGCCGCGCAGACATGGGCCCGCGCCGCGCCGAAGGATGTCCAGGCCCAGCGCGCCGCGGTGCGACTGGCCTTCGTGAACGCGGACAGCCAGGGCGTGCAGAGATTTGCGCCGGGCCTCGTCGCCAGCGCGGATTCGGTGCGCGACGGTTACGAGATGCTCTCCGAGATTCTGAGCGGCCGCCCGGACCAGGCCGACATGGCGCTCGACGCGATGCGCCGGCTGGCCTCGGCGCACCCCGATCGGGCCGCGGCCCAGTATGCATTGGGCCGGTTGGCGCTGAACTACAACCGCGTCGACGAGGCCGCCCGGGCCGCCGATCGGGCCGTGGCCGCCGCGCCGGATTGGGACGAGGCGAGCCTGCTGCGCGCCGCGCTCGAGGTGCGCCAGGGCAAACCCAAAGCCGCGAGCAAGCGCGTCGATGCGCTCGAGGGCAGTGCGCGCCAACGGGCCGAATACCACGTGGCCCTGGCGCGCATGCTGCTTGCCGCCGGCAACGACGCGGCCGGTCTGGCGGCCGCGAAAAAAGCGGTCGCGATCGATGGCGACTTCGCACAGGCCCGTTACGGCCTCGGTCTCGTGGCGTTGTCGCAGGGCGATCTCGCGACCGCCGCCGCCCAGTTCGAACATCTATACAAGGCGGGCGCCCGCGCCGACGATGCCGCTTTTTATCGCGGCGTCGTCGCCGAGCAGAAAAACCAAGACGCGAACGCGATCGATTGGTACAAGAAAGTCGACGACGGCGACCACCGGCTCGAAGCACGCGTGCGCATCGCGCAGCTCACCTATCGGCAGGGCGATCTCGAGGGCGCGCGCCGGCAGTTGCATGCGCTGGCCGAGCGGCACCCGGACCAGAGCGACAAGCTGCGCGCGGTCGAAGGCGGCCTGCTGGTCGATGCGGGCCAACTGAAAGCGGCGCTGGCGGTCTACGACAAGGCGCTCGAGGACGCGCCCGACAGCAGCGATTTGCGCTATGCGCGTTCGCTGGTCTACGAAAAGCTCGGCCGGATCGACGATGCCGAGGCCGATCTGAAGCACATTCTGTCCCAGGACGCCGACAACCCGGAAGCGCTCAACGCGCTGGGTTACATGCTGACCAATCACAGCACCGACTACGCGCGCGCCGAACGCTATATCCGCAAGTCGTTGGCCGCCGCTCCGGGCAATCCGGCGGTACTCGACAGCCTGGGCTGGGTGGAATACAAACGTGGCCATCTCGATGCCGCGCGCGAGCATCTGGAAAAGGCCTACCAAGGTAGCCCCGATCCGGAGATTGCCGCCCATCTCGGTGAGGTGCGCTGGAAGCAGGGCGATCACGACGCCGCACGCGAGATATGGCATAAAGCGCAGGCCCAGCACCCGGACAACGCGGTGCTCGAGCGGACCATCAAACGGCTGACATCATGAACAAACTGCTATTCGCGCTGACCGGGCTCGCGCTGCTCGGCGGCTGTGCGATCATCCATAAACCCGCCCCCAGCGAAGCCGGCATCGCCAATCCGGAAGCTTGGCAGGCGCGCCGGGACACGCTGCGCGATTTCTCCGACTGGTCACTGCAGGGCCGGGTCGCCACCGGCCAACTGTTGGGCTGGACCGGCAATCTGAGCTGGCGCGAACGGGCGCCGAAATTCGACGTGCGCGTGTCCGGTCCGCTCGGCGCCGGCGGCATGCGCGCGCACGGCACGCTTGATCGCGTGGTCATCGATACCGACGACGGCCAGCATTTCGTCACCACCGACCCGGACACGCTGGTCAAAAAGGCGCTCGGCTGGTCATTCCCGCTGGAGCCGCTGAGCTATTGGGCCAAGGGGCTGCCGGCGCCGGGGGGTTACGCGCGCATTTCGGTCGATGATCAGGGCCGGCTGCGCTCGCTCACCCAGCGCGGCTGGACCGTCTCTTATCTCGATTACAGTACCCCGGCCGGCGCCCCCGCATCGCTGCCCCGGCGCGTGGTGCTCGACAACGGCGAGACCCGCATCCGGCTGGTCGTGGACCGCTGGTTCGATCTCGGCGGCGCGGCCGGCGACGCCGGCGCGGGCTGACGCGGCGCCGCGATGGCCTCGGGTACGACCGCCGCCACGAGCGCGCCGGCACGCGGCGGCGCGGCGCGTCTGGCCGGCATGAGTTGGTCGCATTTCGTCAACGACGGGGCGGCCAATTTCCTGCCCGGCGTTCTGCCCGCGATTTTGATCGGTCTGGATCTGCCGGTCACGCTAGCCGGTACGCTGATGGCCGCGCTGCTGATCGGGCAGGGGCTGCAGCCGTTCGTCGGGCTGCTCGGCGATCGCATCGGCGGGCGAGCCTTGACGCTGCTCGGCCTGCTCGGGTCATCGATCGGCGCCGGGCTCGTGGGGCTGGCGTCCACGCCGGCGACATTGATCGCGGTGCTGGTGTTGATCGGCGTCGCCAACGCCATGTTTCATCCCCAGGCGCTGGCCGGGGTGCGTCAACTGGCCGCGACCCGTCAGGGGCTGGCGATGTCGGTGTTTCTGGTCGGCGGCGAGATCGGGCGCGGCGTATGGCCGGTGTTGGCCGGATTGTGCGTGTCGTGGGGCGGATTGCGATGGCTGACGCTGCTGGCGCTGCCGGGCCTGGCGAGCATGTTGGTGCTGGCGCGCTGCGCGCCCGCGCTCGCCCCGCGCGCCGCCGACGCCGAACCGATCGTCTGGCGCAAGCATTTCGGCGGCTTGGCGCGGCTGGTCATGTTCTGCGCGCTGCGCGCGTTCGTGACCTTTGCCGCGGTGACGGTATTGCCGCTGATGTGGGCGGCCGGCGGCGGCTCGCTCACGGTCGGGGCCAGTCTGATCACCGTGCTGTTGGTGGTGGGCGTGATCGGCAATCTCGCCGGCGGCTGGCTGGCCGACCGGCTCGGCTCGCGCGTCATGCTGATCGGCGCCATGCTGGCCAGCGCGTTGTGCGCGGCCGGGCTGGCCGTGGTTCACGGGCCGGCGCTGTGGCTGCTCACCGCCGTGCTCGGCATCGTATTGTTCGCCACGCTGCCGCTCACCATCCTGATCGGTCAGGATCTGTTGCCGGAGAATCGCTCGTTCGGCTCGGGCCTTGCGCTGGGCCTGGCCAATGCGCTCGGCGCGCTGGCCGTGATCGGTATCGGGCCGGTCATCCACGCCGCCGGCGCGGCGGCGGGCTTTTGGCTGGCGGCCGGCGCTGCGCTCGCGGCGGCGGTGCTGGGCGCCTGGGTGCCACGGCGAGGCAACGCGCATTGATGCGCGCCGCCCGGCGCACGCTCGATTGACAGGGGTGAGTCTGGAAAAGAGAATACCGGCCTGTTAAGTCGGCGGTGACTTGCATACTGAAGTCATTGCTGCAATTCGATTGGGGCGTAGCCAAGCGGTAAGGCATCGGGTTTTGATCCCGTGATTCGCAGGTTCGAATCCTGCCGCCCCAGCCATTAACATCGTCCGCGCAAGCGGACACAGCGGGGGCTCAGGATGAGAACCTTGAGGTTCGACGGGTTCGCGACAGCGAATCCGAAGCGTGGAGCGAAGCGACGCGGGCCCGAAGGGTGAGGATGCGCAAGCATCCGAATAATCCTGCCGCCCCAGCCATTCCTGGCCATTTCTGACAAAACGGCAGCTATCCATGGCCGACTCCCGATTGATGGTCTTTACCGGCAACGCCAATCCGGCGCTGGCCCGGGATGTGGCCGGCTATCTCAGACTACCGATGGGCAAGGCCAGCGTGGGGCGTTTCTCGGACGGCGAATGCCAGGTCGAGATCGAGGAGAATGTCCGCGGGCGCGATGTGTTCGTGGTGCAGTCGACCTGCCAGCCGACCAACGACACGCTCATGGAATTGCTGATGATGATCGATGCCCTGCATCGCGCCTCGGCCGGGCGTATCACCGCGGTCGTGCCGTATTTCGGTTATGCCCGCCAGGATCGGCGCCCGCGCTCGGCGCGCGTCCCGATCTCGGCCAAAGTGGCGGCCAGCCTGTTGGGCGCCGTCGGCACCGACCGCGCGCTCACGGTCGACTTGCACGCCGACCAGATTCAGGGCTTTTTCGATATGCCGGTGGACAACATCTATGCCTCGCCGGTCCTGCTCGGAGATATCTGGCGCCAGAAGGAGCGCAGCGACAACCTGATCGTGGTCTCGCCCGACGTCGGCGGCGTGGTGCGCGCGCGCGCGCTGGCCAAACGGCTGGACGAAGCGGACCTGGCGATCATCGACAAGCGCCGGCCCAAGGCCAACGAAGCCAAGATCATGAACATCATCGGCGACGTGGCGGGCAAGAGCTGCATCATGATCGACGATCTAGTGGACACCGCGGGCACGCTGTGCCAGGCCGCCGATGCGCTAAAAGCTCAGGGCGCAACCAAAGTGCGCGCCTATGTAACCCACCCGGTGCTTTCGGGCAAGGCGGTGGAGAACATCCGTAATTCCGAGCTCGACGAACTGGTGGTCACCGACACGATTCCGCTGTCGGACGAGGCCTCGGTCTGTCCGAGAATCCGGCAGCTGCATATCGCGCCGTTACTGGCGGAAACGATTCGGCGCGTGTCCGCCGAGGAATCGGTGTCGACGCTGTACGTCGACTAAGGGCGGAACCAATGGCGGCGATCGCGCGAGCGCCGGGCAATTTCGCCGCGCGGCTCGTGCAATCGGCGCCGAAGCGCGTATACTACGCGGTCTTTTAACCGTGGCGGAGCAATTTTCCGCCATTCGATCATCGACTGTAACCGGCCGCAACCCAACGCCAGCGGCCAGACAAGCTAGCTGGAGCGAATCGATATGGAAGCTTTCGAGCTCAACGCGGAAAAACGCAATGCCACCGGCCGGGCCGAAAACAAGCGCCTGCGCAAGACGGGTCGCGTGCCGGCCATCATCTATGGCGGCAACGGCGATCCGGTGATGCTGTCGCTCGAGCACAACGATCTTGTCCATCACCTGGACAACGAAGCGTTCTTCTCGCACATCATCAAGATCAACGTCGCCGGCGGCCAAGCCGAGGAAGCGGTGCTGCGCGATCTGCAGCGCCACCCGGCCAAGCCGTTCGTCGAGCACGCCGATTTTCTGCGTATCGTCGCCGGCGAAGCGCTGCGCATGAGCGTGCCGCTGCACTTCGCGGGTGAAGAAGAGTGCCCGGGCGTCGTGGACGAGGACGGCGTCATTCAGCACAACATGAACGATGTCGAGATCGAATGCCTGCCGCGCAATCTGCCGGAGTACATCGAGGTCGACTGCCGCAATCTGCATCTGCATGACGCCGTGCATCTGTCCGAACTGATGCTGCCGGAGGGCGTGCAGCTCGTCGATCTGATGGGCGACGAGGAAGAGCAGAACGATCTGACCGTGGTCTCCGTCCAGGTGCCGCGCGCCGCGGTCGAGATGGAAGCCGAGGAAGAGGCCGAGGCCGAAGCCGCGGCGGCCGAGGAGGCCGCGGCCGGTGAGGGCGATGCCGAGGATGCCGGGGACGAAGGCAAGGAAGAGGGCGACGCGGACGATAACTGATCGTGGTCCGGCGGCTGCCACGGCACATCGAATAGCCGATGAGTGAACGCATCCGTGTGCTCGTGGCCCTGGGCAATCCCGGGCCCGACCATGCCCGCGACCGGCACAACGCCGGTTTCTGGCTGGCGGACCGTCTGGCCGAGCGCTGGCGCCTGAACTTCTCCGCCGAGAAAAAGTTCAAGGGCGATCTCGCCCGCTTGATGCACGGCGGCGAGACGCTCTGGCTGCTCAAGCCGATGACCTATATGAACGCCAGCGGCCAGGCGATCCAGCCGCTGACCGCGTTCCACAAGATCGAGCCGGACGAGGTGCTGGTCGTGCACGACGAGCTCGATCTGCCGCCCGGCACGGCGCGGCTCAAGGACGGCGGCGGCCACGGCGGCCATAACGGCCTGCGCGATAGCCATCGGGTCATCGGGCCCGGCTATCGGCGTTTGCGTATCGGTATCGGCCACCCCGGCCACGCCTCGCGCGTGCTGTCGCATGTGCTCGGCGCGCCCTCGGCCGACGATCGGGCCGCCATCGAGGCGGCCATCGAAGCCGGCGCCGACGCGATCGAGACGATTCTTGAATCCGGCTGGAACCGCGGCGCCCAGCAGCTCAATTCCCGAAAGTAAGCGCGTCGCGAAGCGGCGCGCGCCACGAGGTGGAACCCTATGGCGCTTCAGATCGGCATCGTCGGCCTGCCCAACGTAGGCAAGTCGACCCTGTTCAACGCCCTGACCGCGGCCGAAATTCCGGCCGAGAACTATCCTTTCTGCACGATCGATCCGAATGTCGGCGTGGTCACCGTGCCCGATCCGCGCCTGGACCGGCTGGCCGCGATTGTCGCGCCGGAAAAAGTATTGTCCACGGCGATCGAGTTCGTCGACATCGCCGGCCTGGTCGCGGGCGCGTCCACCGGCGAGGGATTGGGCAATCAGTTCCTGGCCAACATTCGCGAGACCGATGCGATCCTGCATGTCGTGCGCTGTTTCGAGGATGACGACGTCATGCACGTCGCCGGCCGCCTCGATCCGATCTCGGACATCGAGATCATCGACACCGAGCTGGCGCTGGCCGATCTGGCGACCATGACCCGAGCGCTGGATCGTGTCGCCAAGGCGGCCAAGTCGGGCGACAAGACGACCAAGCGCCAGGCCGAGGTGTATGCGCGCGTACGCGATCATCTGGACACCGGCTTGCCGGTGCGCGCGTTGGCTTTGTCCGAGAACGACCGGGCGCTGCTGCGCGACCTGCATCTGATCACCGCCAAGCCGGCGTTGTTCGTGGCCAACGTCGACGAGGACGGGTTCGAGAACAACCCGTTGCTCGATCGCGTGCGCGCGCACGCCGAGGCACAGAACGCGCTGGTGGTGCCGGTGTGCGCGGCGCTGGAAGGCGAACTGGCGCAGCTCGACGGCGACGACCGGATCGAATTCCTAACCGATCTCGGCCTCGAGGAGCCGGGCCTGAACCGTGTGATCCGCGCCGGCTATGCGCTGCTGGGCCTGCAGACGTTCTTCACCGCCGGCCCGAAGGAGGTACGCGCCTGGACCGTGCGCTCGGGCTCGACGGCGCCCCAGGCGGCGGGCGTGATCCACACGGACTTCGAGCGCGGCTTTATCCGCGCCGAGGTGATCGGCTACGACGAATACATCGAACTCGGCGGCGAAAAGGGCGCCCGCGAGGCCGGGCGCCAGCGTCTGGAAGGCAAGGACTATCGCATGGCCGAAGGCGACGTCGTGCACTTTCGTTTCAACGTCTAGAGCCTGTGGCCGTTTCACACAATGTCGCGGCGACGGGATGCGGCCAGAACGGGAATACGGCCAGAACTCGAACGGCTGTACGAGTCAAATACATCGGTAACATGTTTGTCCACATACATGGGTTACACCTGTATGGAGCAATAGGTCTGCGGTTCGGCCGTCCTCAGACAGCTGACCGCACCGGCGCAGTGCGCCGGGCACCCGTCGCCACTGTGCGTCTCCGTCGCCGTGTAACGGGGCTGAATACAGGCACGACCTGCCGAACTGATGTCTGTATTGGTTCCCTTGGGCGCAGCGCCGAGCAGTGGAGGCCGAAAGAGGAAAAGACAGCCGTGTGTCTGAGTGCCGCGTAGCGGCGCGAGTTTCGCGGCTGTCCCTCTTGCGGCCGGAGCCGCGCAGGGTACCGATGCGTAGCATCGGCGCAAGACAGGGTGTCTTTTCCTTTGCTTCCTTTCGTTTGGACAAGCAAACGAAGGGGAGTCGCGCAGCAGCGCGAAACATCGAGTTTCGTCGAACTGGTGAGTGCTTTTGAGCAAGGCGGTCAGGCCCCTCCACCCAGTATCATGCATCAGGGTGGATTCGACTTTGGTTTCGCTCTGATGTGCGTGTTCCTTCTTTTGCTTGCCCTAAAGAAGGAACCAAGAAAAAGGCACCCGACAC
>NZ_DASSKM010000013.1:0-2260 GCF_035690525.1 Salinisphaera sp. | reverse complement strand
TCGGGCGCGGTGCAATACCACGCAAGAGCGGCTACCGCCGGAACCAATGCAATAGGCGCCCAGCGACGGCGCCGGCCCGGCGATATCTGAGGCGTCTCGCGCAGCCACAGATAATCCCGATCGACAAACTTGCCCATAGATGCCCCACCCCGAGCGTAATGCCGGCGCGCTCGGCCCCCATGCCGCGCTGCCGGAATCGACCTAAAAAAGCACAAACACGGGCACTTGGCAACTCCGGCATACCGGCAGATGTGGATCTCGGGCGGCCGACCGGGCCGGCACGGCGCACCGCTGCATCAAGCCCGCCTTTATGTCGGTCGCACAAAACGCCGACACGCCCTAGACTTGGCGCGCAATATAAGAGCAACCACACGGAGCAGGCGTTGACGAGTCAAGACTGGGCCGAGATTGTCCGCGGCGCGGGCGAAATCATTCCGGAAGCGGAATTTCGCGAGCGCTTCGAAAAAGCGAGCGCCGGCGGCGAGCGGCTGGTGATCAAGGCCGGCTTCGATCCGACCGCGCCCGATCTGCATCTCGGCCACACGGTGCTGCTTAACAAGCTGCGCTGGTTCCAGGACATGGGCCACGACGTGGTGTTCTTGATCGGCGACTTCACCGGCATGATTGGCGATCCCACCGGCAAGAACGTCACCCGCAAGCCGCTCACCGAAGCTGAAGTCGCCGCCAACGCTCGAACCTACGAGGCCCAAATCTTTCGAATCCTGGATCGCGCGCGCACGCGCGTGGTATTCAATTCGAGTTGGCTGAACGCGTTTTCGGGCGCGGACATGATCAAGCTCGCGGCCACGCACACCGTGGCGCGCATGCTCGAACGCGACGATTTTAATAAGCGCTATCGATCCAACCAGCCGATCGCGATTCACGAATTCCTGTACCCGTTGCTACAGGGTTACGACTCGGTTGCGCTCGAGGCCGATCTCGAACTCGGCGGCACCGATCAGAAGTTCAACCTGTTGATGGGGCGCCACTTGCAGCAGATCTACGGCCAGAAGCCGCAGGCGGTGCTGACCATGCCGCTGTTGGAAGGCCTGGACGGCGTGCACAAAATGTCCAAGTCGCTTGATAACTATGTCGGAATCGACGAGGCGCCGAGCGAGCAATACGGCAAGCTGATGTCGATTTCGGACGACCTGATGTGGCGCTACTTCGAACTGCTCTCGTTCGAGCCGGCCGACAAGCTGGCCGAATATCGCCGGGCGGTCGATACGGGCGCCAATCCGCGCGACTACAAGTACAAGTTGGCCGGCGAGATCGTGGCACGGTTCCACGGCGAGCAGGCCGCCGCCGATGCGCATGAGGCCTTCGTATCGCGCTTTCGTCAGGGCGCGGTGCCGGAGGATCTGCCGGTGACTACGATAGCCGCGGACGCCGGCGGCCTGCAGATGGCGGCGCTTCTGGTCGCGGCCGGCCTGACCCAGAGCAACGGCGAAGGCATGCGCCTGATCAAGCAGGGCGCGGTACGTCTGGACGGGGAGCCGGTCAAGGATGCCAAGCGGGTGTTGCATCCGGGGCAGAGCGGCCTGATTCAGGTCGGCAAGCGTCGGATTGCGCGCGTGACGATCGAAACGGACTGACCGGCCGGGCTATGGTCTTTGTGTGACGGGCGTTTTGCGCCGGTTGCAGAACTATTTTAAGAAATTCGTTGACACCCACCGCCCAGCCCCTAGAATGCGCCCTCTCGCACCCGGGTGCTTGGGTACACGGTTGCGGGGCAGAAATACGGTGCCATTGTTCAACGACGGTGCCGGAGTTCGGGCGACAGGTTTGGCGGAAAAGCGCTTGCTTCAAACGCTGGATTTATCGCAGACTGGAGAGCCGTTCGAGGGCGGTTTTCGGGTCGAGCCAGCCGCGTTCGGACGGAACGAAAAAGCGGTTGACAGCATCTTAAGGGGGCGTAGAATACGCGCTCTCGCAACGCTTCCAGCCGCAAGACTTAAAGTCCCGGCGGCAAGCCGAGCGCAGCTCTTTAACAAAACGTAAGTGACTTGTGTGGGTGCTCCTATGGGGTGGCGACAAAGCCAAGCCCTATAGAGCATCCAAAGCATCAAGCTTGGGATGACTCGCACGATTGGATCAATCGTGCACCAGTTGCAGTAATTAAACTGGAGAGTTTGATCCTGGCTCAGATTGAACGCTGGCGGCAGGCCTAACACATGCAAGTCGAGCGGCAGCAGCACCAAGCTTGCTTGGTGGCTGGCGAGCGGCGGACGGGTGAGTAACGCGTAGAAATCTACCTTTC
>NZ_DASSKM010000012.1:0-9833 GCF_035690525.1 Salinisphaera sp. | reverse complement strand
CAGCAGCGCGACGCCCGTTACCAGCGCATGCTGGCGGTGCTGCGCGACGAAACCGCGGTCTCGGCCGACGGCGTGCGCGTGGCCATGCTCGCCAATGTGGAGCTACCCGGCGATGCGGTCGAGGCCGGTGCCGTGGGCGCCGAGGGCGTCGGGCTGTACCGCACCGAGTTCCTGTTCATGAATCGCGAGGATTCGCCCGGCGAGGAAGAACAATTCGAGATCTACCGTCAGGTCGTGGCTTCGATCGACGGCCCGGTGACCATCCGCACCCTGGACGCCGGCGCCGACAAGAGTCTCGGCCGGTCGGACAAGATCTCGCCCAACCCGGCGCTCGGACTGCGCGCGATCCGGCTGTGTTTGAAGGAAACCGCCATGTTCCGCACCCAGCTACGCGCGCTGCTGCGCGCCTCGGCCGAGGGCGAGATGCGCATCATGCTGCCGATGATCTCCACCGTGGCCGAAATGCGCCAGACCCGGCACCTGATCGGCGAGGTCGCCGCCGAACTTGACGGCCAAGGCCTCGCCTACGATCCGGCGCTGCCCGTCGGCGCCATGATCGAAGTGCCGGCCGCCGCCCTGGCGGCGCCGACGCTGGCGCGCCACTGCGATTTCTTCTCGCTGGGCACCAACGATCTGATCCAGTACACCCTGGCCATCGATCGTATCGACGACGAGATCAACTATCTCTACGATCCGCTGCACCCGGCGGTGCTGAACCTGATCCGTATGACCATCGACGCCGGGCGCGCCGCGGGCATCGGGGTATCGATGTGCGGCGAGATGGCGTCCGACAAACGCTATACGGCGCTGCTGCTCGGCCTCGGCCTGACCGAATTCTCCATGCATCCGGCCAGCGTGCTGGAGGTCAAGCGCGCGGTGATGGGCGCGGACGTGGCCCGGCTGCGCCGGCGCACCGCGGAGATTCTCGCACTGACCGACGCCCACACCTACCGCGAGGCGCTCGCCGGGTTGACGCGCGAGAACGCCGAGTAGCGAACCACGCCGGCCGGTCGGCTGTCGCTGGCCGAAGCGAGCTGTCGTCGCGGTTTTGAAGAGCGCATCGCCGCGCCGCGAACGGCTGAAAAAATCGCCGTTTTTCGCTATGTTGTAGCCATTCCCCGCCGCCCCGCCGAGGCCCGTCGCATGAGCGAGCCCGCCACCAAGATGGACACCCTCGAAGAGCGCCTGACGTCGCTCGACGCCGCCCTCGAATCGGGCCGGATGCGCCGGCTCAAACCGATGCTCGCGTCGCTGTCGCCGGCCGAGATCGCGCTGCTGCTGGAATCGATACCGCGCGCCAAGCGCGAGGTGGTCTGGGCGTTGGTGCCCGAGGAAGACCACGGCGAGACGTTGTTGCATGTCAACGACGAGGTACGCGCCGAACTGATCGACAGCCTGGACCGCGAGGCCCTGCTCGCGGCCACCGAAGGCATGCCGATCGACGATCTGGCCGATCTGATCGAGGATCTGCCCGAGCAGGTCACGCGCGAAATGCTGCACTCGATGGACGTGCAGAATCGCGAGCGGCTCAAGGTCGTCATGGCCTATGCGCCGGACTCCGCCGGCGGCCTGATGAACAACGACACGGTCACCGTGCGCCCGGATGTTTCGCTCGATGTGGTCGCGCGCTATCTCAAGCAACGCGCGTCGCTGCCCGACGATACCGAGTCGTTGTTCGTGGTCTCGCGCTACGGCCGTTATCTCGGCATGTTATCGCTGGCCAAGCTGGTCACCCTCGATCCCGAGCGCGATGTCTCGGAAGTGATGAACACCGACATCGACGGGCTGGCCGTGGACATGCCGGCCGCCCAGGTCGCCAAGCGCTTTCGGGATCTCGACCTGATCTCGGCGCCGGTGGTCGACCCCGACGGGCTGCTGCTCGGCCGTATCACCATCGACGATGTGGTCGACGTGATCCGCGACGAGGCCGAACACAGCATCATGAGCCTGGCCGGCCTGGACGAGGAAGAAGACGTGTTCGCGCCGATCGCCCGTAGCGCGCGCCGCCGCGCGATTTGGCTCGGCGCCAACCTGGCGACCGCCTTCCTGGCCGCCCAGGTGGTCGGCCTGTTCTCGAACGCGCTGTCGCAGATCGTCGCGTTGGCCGTGCTCATGCCCATCGTCGCGAGCATGGGCGGCATCGGCGGCTCGCAGACTCTTACATTGATGATCCGCGGGCTGTCGCTGGGCCAGATCGGTTTCGCCAACGCCCGCGCCCTACTCGCCAAGGAGGTGGCGGTGGCGCTGATCAACGGCATCCTCTGGGGCGTCGTCATCGGCGGCATCGCCCTGGTCTGGTTTCACCAGTTCGGGCTGGCGGTGATCATGGCCGGGGCCCTGATCGTCAACCAGCTCAACGCCGCGGTCACCGGGGTCGCGATACCGTTGGCGATGAAGAAGATGGGTATCGACCCGGCGCTTGCCGGCTCGGTGGTGTTGACCACCTTCACCGACGTCGTCGGCTTCGGCGCCTTCCTCGGCTTCGGCACGCTATTTTTACTGCACTAACTTCAAAGACGAATACATGCAAACAGGAAAGAAAGGCTTATACCAACCCTCATAAAGATTGATCGATTTTCATGAAGCCAGAATTCGTCCGCAAATGAACGCCAACAAACGCAAATGAAAGCGAGAAAAGCGTATACGCATGTCTTATTTGCGTGCATTTGCGTTATTTTCGGACTGTTTTGACCGGTAGGCCATTGCTTTTACAGGTTGGTATTATCCGCAGATTACGCAGAAAGACACAGATTAAAGATAAATACGCTTTGTTTCTTTCGTCTTATCTGCATTCATCTACGTAATCTGCGGAAGGTCTTGTCTTTATGGTTCTAGCTCAAAGACGCTTCGACCGCTATCAGGACCCGGCGATCGTCATCCGGTCGATCACCACCGAGGGCGTGCGCAGGGCGCTCTGGTATTCCACGTCGTTGCCCAGCGCGGCGATGCCGGTGAGCATGTCGGCGAGATTGCCGGCGACGGTGGCGTTTTCCACCGGATAGGCGAGTTCGCCGTTTTCGACCCACCAGCCGGCGGCGCCGCGCGAATAGTCGCCGTTGACGAGGTTCACGCCCTGGCCCATCAGCTCGGTCACCACCAGGCCGCGGCCCATGCCGGCGACGAGCGCGTTGAAATCCTGGTCGCCCGGCGCCACGTCGACGTTGAACACGCCGCCGGCGTTGCCGGTCGTCGTTAGCCCCAGCCGACGCGCCGAATAGGCCGACAGCAGGTACGAGCGCAGCACCCCATCGGCGACCAGGTCGCGCTCGCCGGTGGCCACGCCGTCGTCGTCGAATCCGGCGCTCGCCAGCCCGTGACGGCGATGCGGAACCTGACGCAACGTGAGCCCGGACGCGGCAATGCGCCGGTCGAGCTTGTCCTTGAGGAAACTGGCGTTGCGATACAGCGCGCCGCCGCTGATCGCGCCGAACAGGTGGCTCCACAGGCTGCGCGCCACGCGCGGCGTGAACAGTACCGGTGCGCTCACGGTCGGCGCGGCCCGGGCGCCAAGGCGCGCCAGGGCGCGTTCGGCGGCCAGGGCGCCGATCTCGGCCGGGGCGAACAGCGTCTCGGCGCGCCGTGCCTGCGAGAACGCGATCTCGCGCTGCATGCGGCCCTCGCGGTCGCGCGCGATCGCGGTACAGGAGATCGCGTGCCGGCTCGCCTGCTCGATCCCGATGAAACCGTGGCTGTTACCGTAAGCGCTGATCGCATCCTGACTGGCGACGGTCGCGCCCTCGGTCTGCGCGATGCGCGCATCGGCGTCCAGCGCGGCCGCCTCGACCGTCAGCGCCAGGTCCTGAGCCGCCTCGGATGTGAGCGCCCACGGGTTGTACAGCGCCAGTTCCGGCGACTCGCCGGCCATCAGTTCGGCATCCGCCAGACCGGCATATTCGTCGGCTTCGGTAAAACGCGCGATGGTCAGTGCCTGATCGAGCGCCGCGGCCAGCCCGGCCGGCGTCAGATCGGTGGTCGAGGCGCTGCCGGTAGCCTGGCCGCGATAGCCGGCCCGATAGACAGCCCGATAAACTGTAATAGCGGCCGAACGATCGCCTTCGTATTCCAACGACTCGCGCGCCCGGTCGCGCACAGAGACCGAGCGCGCGCGCGAGGCCGACAGGCTGGCCTCGGCGGCATCCGCGCCGGCGGCCGCCGCACGCGCAAGCATCGTGGTCAATGCTGCACGCAGTTCGTCTGCGTTCGGCAGTTCGCGGGTGTCGGCGTCGGTGGTTTGGCTCATGCAGGCTCTGCGGTGCAAACAAACCGCCAAAATAGCCGCCGGACGATAATGGGTGCAATAAGCGCGTGTTGCACTCAACGGGTATGCTGAGGCGATGCCAAGGGGCGATCCTCACAACGAGACGACGACGCTGCGTCGTCTGCTCGGCGTACTGCTGCGGCCGCGCTCGATCAACGGTCTGGTCCTGGCCAGCTTTGCCGTGGTCGCCACGCCGCTGATGGTCGCGATCGTGGCCAGCGTGGTCTACGTGAACCAGCTCAACACCCAGAGCGAGCGGCTGGTGATGCAGGGCGTGGCGGTCACCCGTGACAGCAAGCGCCTGAACAGCCTGCTGATCGGCATGGAACGCAGCGCCCGCCAGTATCGCGTGCTCGGCGACCCGGAGCTGCTGCGCCGCTTCCGGTCGCAGGCCGAGGAATTCGAAGACGAGCTGATAGCGCTGGCGGGACTGCATCTGGACACGGTGCCGAGTTGGAATCTGTCATCGCTGCGCCGGACGGTGGCCGGTCTGGCGCGGCAATTGGGCACCGGCCGCCGGCAGACCGATCAGGTGATCACCGCGCTGAACGCGGTCCGGCGCGCGACCGAGGCGATCGCCGATCAGGGCACCCGGTTCGTCGATCAGGAACTCGACCGTTTGCAGCGCACCGCCCGTCATGCACGCCTGTTTCTGCTGGTCTGCGCGTTCGCGCTCATTCCCGCGGCGGTCGCGCTCGGGTTGTTTTTGACGTTCGTGATCACGCGGCCGCTGCGCCAGATTCTGGCCGCGGTCGGCCATCTCGGCACCGGCGATTTTTCCCGGCCGGTGTCGATCGTCGCGCCCGCGGCCGAACTCGACCGCCTGGGCGAACGGCTGGATTGGATGCGCCGGCGTCTGGCCACCCTCGACCAGGAAAAACAGCAGTTCATCCGGCATATGTCGCACGAACTCAAGACACCTCTGGCCAGTATTCGCGAAGGCACGGAGCTGCTGGCCGACGGCTCGGTCGGACGGCTCACGGACGCGCAGCGCGAAGTCGCCACGATCCTGCAGACCAACAGCCAGGATCTGGCGACGCTGATCGACAATCTGCTGAATTCCGCCGCCTGGCAACAGCAGCGCGCGCGGCTGGAATACGCCGAGTTCGACCTCGCCGCGCTGATCGAGCGTATAGTGCAACGTCAGAAACTCGCGATCGAGGCACACGGATTGCGAGTCAAGCGGCCGCTCGGCCCGATCCTTCTGACCGCGGATGCCGACCGGCTGCATCTGATCGTGGATAATCTGTTGGCCAACGCGGTCAAGTATTCGCCGCCCGGCGGCATTATCCGCATGGAGGTTGAACAAGGCCCGAGCGGGGGGACGGATCTTTATGTATCGGATGACGGGCCGGGCGTGGCACCGGCCGAACGCGAACGTATCTTCGAAGCCTTCGTACGCGGCAGCAGTACGCCCGGGGGCAGATCGGCGGTCAAGGGCAGCGGCATCGGCCTGTCCGTGGTCCGCGATTGCGTCGAAGCCCACGGCGGGCGCGCCGAAGTCGTCGGGCGCGGCGACCGGGACAGCGTCTTTCATGTGCATATTCCACCGCAGAATGCACAAGTCTGACCGACGCGCCCGCGCGGGCCTGGCAATCGCGCTGGCGATCGCGGCGGCGCTAGCGGTCGGGATCGCCGGTTGCGCCCACGAAAAAACCGCGCCGCCCACGCCGCCGATGCCGGCCGAACTTTCGGCGCCGGCGCTGACCCTGCTCGGTTACGCTCGGCGGCTGGCGCGCACCACGCCCGAGGGCCGCGAGGCCGCGGTCCGCGCGGCGCGCAAGCAAGTACGCAAAACCCCCGGCGCGATCAGCTATGCCTATCTGGCGCTCGCGCTCGGTTCGCCGCATCAACGGCTGTACACGCCGGACGGCGCGGCGCGCTACGCCAAACTCGCGCTCGAAACCGAGCCGGCGCCGTGGGATCCGGACGCGCGTCAATATCTCGGCGATTATGCGCGGCTCTACGGCGAATTGACTCAGACTCGCGAGGCCGCCGAGAACGAAGACAGCCATACCGAGCGGCATATCGCCGAACTCAAGAAACGCCTGTCCAGCGAAGACAGCTACACCGAGCGGCGCATCGCCGAACTCGAGAAGCGCCTGTTTATGGCACGAAAGAAACTCAACGCGCTGTCGAACATCGAGGATCGCCTGGACAACGTCGAGGATCATCCGTGAGCGCGCACCGCAAAGGCCGGCTGTTACTAGTCGACGACGACCCCAGCCTGCGGCGCCTGATGACCATCCGCCTCGAAGGCGCCGGGCATACCGTGACCAGTGTGGAAAGCGCCGATCGTGCGCTCGAGCTACTACCGGACTTCGGCGCCGAATGCGTGATCACCGATTTACGTATGGACGGCATGGACGGCCTCGCTCTGCTCGAGCGCCTGTCGAGTCATCACCCCAACGTGCCGGTGATCGTGATCACCGCGCACGGCACGATTCCGGAAGCGGTATCGGCCACCCAGGCCGGGGCGCTGGATTTCCTGGCCAAGCCGGTCGACAAGGACACACTGCTGGCCCGAGTCGACCAGGCGCTCGCCCAGGGCGGCCTGCCGACGCGCGACTGGGAGCGCATCTGGCAGGCCCGGATCGTGACCCGCTCGCCGCTGATGCGCGAACGCCTGTCCGAGGCGCGCATGGTCGCCGAGACCGATTCCAGCATCCTGATCACCGGCGAATCGGGCACCGGCAAGGAAGTCATGGCGCGCGTCATGCACGAGGCAAGCCCGCGCGCGCGACGTGCTTTCGTCGCGCTCAACTGCGGGGCGATGCCCGAGCAACTGCTGGAATCGGAGTTGTTCGGCCACGAGAAAGGCGCTTTCACCGACGCCAAGACCGCCCAGCCCGGCCTGTTCCGCTCGGCCGAGGGCGGCACCCTCTTCCTCGACGAAATCGGCGACATGCCGCTCGCGCTGCAAGTCAAATTGCTGCGCGTGCTGCAGGAGCGCGAGGTTCGTCCGGTCGGCGGGCAGTACAGCGTGCCGGTCGATGTCCGCGTGATTTCCGCCACCCATCGCAATCTCGACACCGCGCTGCAAGCGGGCGGCTTCCGCGAGGATCTCTACTATCGGCTTGCCGTGGTCAGTCTGGCGCTGCCCGCGCTGGCCGAGCGCGCCGAGGATATCGCGCCGCTGGTGCGTCATTTTCTCGAACGCCTGGCGCGTCGTTCCGGTCGTCGTTCCAAGGTCTATGCGCCCGAGGCGATGGAACGACTGACCGCGTACAGCTGGCCCGGCAATATTCGGCAGCTATCCAACGTCATTGAACACAATGTCGCCTTGACCCGCGGCCCGGTCGTCGGCCGCGCGGCGGTCGACAAAGCGCTTGCGCAGCACGGCGATCCGAACGCCTCCACATCGAGCATTCGTCCATTGGCCCAGGCGCGCGACGAGTTCGTCCGCGATTATCTGGTGCAATTGCTGCGCATCACCGAAGGCAACGTCGCCCGCAGCGCGCGGCTGGCCCAGCGCAACCGCACCGAGTTCTACAAACTGCTCTCCCGCCACGCCATCGACCCGAGCGAATACAAGCGTTAACGCCTGTTGCCCGCAGGCGACAAAGGATTATCGCGTTCACGGCCGACCTGTCGCCCTATAACGACATAACTAGCGGTTAATGATCAGAGAGTTATAAGGCCAAAAATATTTCCGTCGCCGATCGGCGACGCTTTTTACGATGGCCTGACGCTGTGCGCGGAGCACTTTGGCGACGATCTTTCCGAATACGCCTTAATTAATTGTTTTAGAATGCAAAACCATTCTTTGGCACGGCGATTGCTTTAATGCGGATAGGTATTGTTCATAGACCGAACCGTGGCGGCAGCGCTGACAGCGAAATTCGCGCATGGGTGCGAACGGCGACGGCAAGGTTACGAAGAAGGAGTTTGCCCAATACAAGCGACACATGAAGCGGCGGCAGCATCGGATCGACGCCGGCGGTTTATGACGCTTGTAAAGAGTTCGCGTGAGTTGCGCGATCTGGTTTCGCTTGGTCGGGCCGGTCTCCCGGTCCCCCCCCCTCGTGCCTCGGCGTAACGGCCCGGCCAGAGCGATCCATACCAGAACGATCCAGGCGATCGACAACGCAACGCTCGCACCTGTTTCGCCGGTCGGGTCGGAGTTTCTCCCGGTCCCCCCTCGTGCCTCGGCGTAGCCCGGCCCGATCCGGCGATTATCATCAAATTTATTATTATCAAAATTTATTTTGGCAACGCGGTATGCCACCACGTTAGCGACCACATCCGAAGCCGCCGTCAGGCGGCTTTTTTATCCGTGCGCGTCAGGCGTAGGCATACGGCCCGCCGCGCTCCAAAGCGCGGCGATAAGCCGGTCGGGCCTGGATACGCTCGACGAACTCTCGCAGTTTGGGACACCGCCGGCCGGCGCCGGCGCGTGCCACGGCGGCCTCGATCGGAAAACTGAGCATGATGTCGGCGGCCGTGAACGCATCGCCGACGAACCACTCGTGGCTGCGCAGTTCGTTTTCGAGATAATCGAAATGCAGCTGCTGCTGCGGCCGTATGAATTTCTTTTTGACTTGGCCCGAGATCGCCTTGGCCACCGGACGCGCCAATAGCGGCGCCTTCTTCTCCACCGTGTCGAAGACCCGTTGCAACAGCAGCGGCGGCATCAGCGAGCCTTCCGCGTAGTGCAGCCAATACGCATAACGCAGATGGTCTTCGCTGCCCGGCGCGGGCGCGAGCCGTCCATCGCCGTGCTCGCGCACGATATAGTCGATGATCAGGCCGGTTTCGGCCACCGTCCGGGTCGCATCGCTGATCACCGGCGACTTGCCGAGCGGATGCACGCGCTTGAGCGTGTCGGGCGCGAGCCCGGTCTCGGGATCGCGCGCATAGCGTTCGACCCGGTACTCGATCTCCAGTTCTTCGAGCAGCCAAAGCACCCGCTGCGAGCGCGAGTCTTCCAGATGATGGACCGTGATCATGGCCGACTTCGTGATGATGACGTCTCCAACCATAACCCGCCGGCAGCGCTACGTCAGCCGGCCGCGCGCCGGCCACCGCCCGGCCCGGGGCCGACCGGGGGTTTCCAGACGTTGCGGATCGCCTGTCGGCCGCGTTCGGGAAAACCGCCGGCGAAACGTAGCCGCGCCGCACGGCCTCGGCCCTTGCATTCGATCGTGCCGCGCTCGATGGCGTGCAGGCGCACGATATCGGCCACCGCGGCCACGAATCCGGCCGGCGCCCGGCCGGCGCAGGTGGTCACGCGGCCGTCGGGTTCAACAGCGAGACGGTAATTGAGTCGGAATCGGTCGAGCACGTCTTGGCCTGGCGGTCATGGCCTGTCAGAGTCTCGACATGAGCCAATCATCATGCAAGTCGCAATCCTCGGCCGCGCCCGCCGTACGGGTTGACAAGTGGCTCTGGGCGGCCCGTTTTTTCAAGACCCGCAACCTGGCCTCGACCGCGGTCAAGGGCGGCAAGGTCGAAATCGACGGGCACAAGGCCAAGCCGAGCGCGGCGCTACGCGCCGGTCAGCGCCTCCGCATGACCAAGGGCGAGATGGTGTTCGAAGTCGATATCGAGGCTGTTTCCGAGCAGCGTGGCCCGG
>NZ_DASSKM010000011.1:0-27111 GCF_035690525.1 Salinisphaera sp. | reverse complement strand
CTGCGCCGGCGTTACAGGCAATTCGGCAGCGCCGAAGCCTACGTCGAAGCCGTGGCCGACAAGACCATCCGCGATCGGGTGTTGTCGTTCCAGCTGGCCCAGGGCTACGAACTGCTCGGGGTGATGCCGAACTATCTGCCCGACGATTCCGACTCCATGGGCTACGGCGCCCACCTGCTCTGGCGCAACCCGGAATACAAGTATCGCGAGGATGTGGCCGGCGATTCGCACGTGCATCTGCAGCGCCGCAACACGGTGCGCATCGCCACCGTGCAGTACATGCAGCGCGCGGTCGATTCGTTCGACGAGTTCGCCCAGATCGTGACTTATTTCGTGCGCGAGACCGCCGACGCCAAGGCGGATTTCGTGGTCTTTCCCGAATTGTTCACGGTTCAATTGCTGTCGATCAAGAACGAAGATCTGCATCGGCGTACGGCGATCTGGCGCCTGGCCGATTTTTGCGACGATTTCCGGGAGCTGATGGCGGACCTGGCGGTGCGCTTCAACGTTAATATCATCGCCGGCTCGCATCCGACGCAGGTGGGCGACGAGCTCCAGAACACCGCCTATATCTATCTGCGCGACGGCTCGGAGTATATGCAGCCCAAGATCCACCCGACGCCGGGCGAACGCGAGCACTGGAACATCGTCGGCGGCGATACGCTCAACGCCATCGAGACCGACTGCGGACCGATCGGCGTACTCGTGTGCTACGACAGCGAGTTTCCCGAACTGTCGCGGCATCTGGCCGATCAGGGCATCAATATTCTGTTCGTGCCCTTCTCGACCGAGGACCGGGCCGGCTATCTGCGCGTGCGCTATTCGGCCCACGCGCGGGCGGTCGAAAACCAAATCTACGTCGCGACCGCCGGCAACACCGGCAATCTGCCGCGTATTCACGCAATGGATATGCATTACGCGCAGTCGGCCATCATCACCCCCTGCGACTTCGCCTTCGCCCGCGACGGCATCGCCGCCGATACCACGGCCAACGCCGAACAGGTCGCGATCGCCGATGTACGGCTGGATACGCTGCAGGAGGCGCGCACCTCGGGCTCGGTGCAGAACATGCTCGACCGGCGCCACGATCTGTATCGCGTGCAATGGAAGGCGCGCCGGCGCACCGCGTCCGAGACCGCGCGCTCCGCCGGCAAGCCCATGCCCGCGCGTTCGTCCGACAAGGTCTGATACGGCCGGACCGGCGCGGCTCGACGAGGTGTGGGTGAGCGGCTAAAGTCGAGCGCATGACGATGATATTCGGCGCGGCCTTTCGCCGCGAGCGCTCATGACGACTCGGGTCGTGTTCAACCAAAAAGGCGGGGTCGGCAAGACGACCGTGCTCGCCAATCTCGCCGCCATCGCCGCCGCGCGTGGCAAACGTACGCTGGTCGTCGATCTGGATGCCCAGTGCAACGCCAGCCAGTATCTGCTGTCCTCGGACGGGCGCCAGGCCGAGTGCGGCAGCGCGGATTTTTTCGAGGCCACGCTGGCGCGCGGCCGGCACGGCGAGGAACTCACCGCCTACATCACCGACACGCCGTTCGAGAATCTCTCGATTATCGCCGCGCATCCAGATCTCGAGGAAATCCGGGTCAAGCTCGAGGCCAAACACAAAATCTACAAGCTGCGCCAGGCGCTGGACCGGCTCGAAGGCTTCGACGAGGTCTTCATCGACACCCCGCCGGCGCTGAATTTCTATTCCCAGTCCGCGCTCATTGCCGCCGAACGCGTGCTCGTGCCCTTCGACTGCGACGATTTCGCGCGCCAGGCGCTGTACGCGCTGTTCGACAACGTGCACGAGATCCAGGACGACCACAATCCGTCGCTCGTGGTCGACGGGATCGTGGTCAACCAGTTCCAACCCCGCGCCAAGCTGCCCCGCCGCATGCTCGCCGAACTGGCCGCGGAAGGCCACCCCATCATCGACGCGCACATCAACAGCTCGGTGAAGGTGCGCGAGTCGCACGACGCCTCGATCCCGCTCATCCACTACGCGCCGAGCCACAAGGTCACGCAACAGCTTGTCGCGCTCTACGACACGCTCTGAGCGCATCGGATCGTTCGTGCGCCGCGTTATTCA
Source organism: Salinisphaera sp. (assembly GCF_035690525.1). Classification (GTDB taxonomy): domain Bacteria; phylum Pseudomonadota; class Gammaproteobacteria; order Nevskiales; family Salinisphaeraceae; genus Salinisphaera. Next base: position 25,031 of record NZ_DASSKM010000011.1, on the reverse strand, counting down.
TCGTATGAGTGTTCGATCCCGGCGTTGTTTTTCCCGAATCGCGGCCACCGCCCTGGCGATCATGCTTATCGCCCCGCTATATGCTTCGACGGCCGGCAACGGCGACGCGGGATCAACGGCCCGCGAGATCCCGATCGACGGCGCCATCGGCCCGGCGATCGGCAACTATGTAGTCGATCAGATCGAACAGGCCAACGCCGATCACGTGCCGGTGATCATACTGCGGTTGGACACGCCGGGCGGCCTGTCGGCTTCGATGCGCGACATCGTCAAGGCCGTTCTGAATTCGCGCGTGCCGGTGATCGGCTATGTCGGCCCGCCCGGCGCGCGCGCCGCCAGCGCGGGCACCTATATTCTCTATGCCACGCATATCGCCGCGATGGCGCCGGCCACGAATCTGGGGGCCGCCACGCCGATCGAGATCGGCGGCGCCGGCGACCGCAATGCGCCGGCCAATAACGGCAAGCGCGGCGAACAGGCCGATGCCAATAGCGATGCCACGCCGGATTTGTCCAACGGCGCCACCGAGCGGCGCAAGCAGGTCAACGACGCGGTGGCCTATATCCGCAGCCTGGCCGAGCGCCGTGGCCGTAATGCCGACTGGGCCGAAAAAGCCGTGCGCCAAGCGGCGAGCCTGAGCGCGCGCCAGGCCGCGAAGCGGAACGTGGTCGATCTCATCGCCGACAACCCGCAGGCCTTGCTCACGGCCGTCGACGGCCGCCAAGTAGACACCGCCGCCGGCCCGGTCACGCTGCATACCGCGAATCTGTCGATCGACAAGCGCGCACCCGGCTGGCGCACATCGCTGCTGGCGATCATCACCAATCCCACCGTGGCCTATTTGTTATTCATGATCGGTATCGTCGGGCTGGCCGCCGAGGCCCTGATGCCGGGCGCCACCCTGCCCGGCACCGTCGGCGCCATCAGCCTGATCGCCGCGTTGTTCGCTTTTCATGTGCTGCCGGTAAGCTACGGCGGTGCGGCGTTGATCGTGCTCGGCGTGCTGCTGTTCGTGGCCGAGGCGTTCGCGCCCAGCTTCGGGGCGCTCGGGCTCGGCGGGATCGTGGCGATCGTGTTCGGTTCGATCATGCTTATGGAAAGCGACGTACCGGGGTACGATGTCTCCATGGGGGTCATCATCGGGATCGCGATCGCAGCCGCGCTGATACTGGCGCTGATGGTATGGCTGTTCGCGCGCTCGCGCCGTGCCCGCATCGAGACCGGCTACGAGGGGCTCGTCGGCCGCGACTGTATCGCGCTCACCGACTTCGAGCGCGACGGCCGGGTCTGGCTGCACGGCGAATCGTGGCGGGCGGTGAGCGACACGCCCGTAGCGCGCGACCAGAGCCTGATCGTGACCGGCGTCGACGGCTTGACCGTATCCGTACGTCCGCGCTGCGCCGCCAACGCGTCCGATCATCCGAACAACGCCGGCCGGCGGCCGGAGGGGAACTAAAAATGCTGATCGATATCGTGATCGCCGTGATCGTCCTATTGGCGATCTTTATCTTCATCTCGATAAAAATCCTACCCGAATACGAACGCGGCGTGATGTTCACACTCGGCCGCATGACCGGCGTCAAGGGGCCGGGGCTGTTCTTCGTGGTGCCGGTGGTCCAGAAGATGATCAAGGTCGATATGCGCGTGGCGGTGATGGACGTGCCGGCTCAAGAAGTGATCTCGCGCGACAATGTGTCGGTGCAGGTCAACGCGGTGGTCTATTTTCGTGTGATCGAGGCCAACAAGGCGATTGTCGAGGTCGAGAACTTCTATGCCGCGATCAGCCAGCTTTCCCAGACCACGCTGCGCAGCGTGCTCGGTCAGCACGAACTGGACGACATGCTCGCCGAACGCGAAAAACTCAACAGCCATATTCAGGAGATTCTCGATCGGCAGACCGATGCCTGGGGCATCAAGGTGGCCAACGTAGAGATCAAGCAGGTCGAGCTCGACGAAAGCATGACCCGCGCGATCGCCCGACAAGCCGAGGCCGAGCGTTCGCGGCGCGCCAAGATCATCAACGCGGAGGGCGAACTGCAAGCCGCCGAGAATCTGCGCAACGCCGCACGCGAGCTTTCGGCCGAGCCCCAGGCCATGCAACTGCGCTATCTGCAGACGCTGCTCGATATGGGCAGCAACGAGAACGCAACCATCGTGTTCCCGTTGCCGATGGACTTGATCGAACCGCTGCTCAAGGCCGCCAAGCGCCATACCGACGGCGACTGACGGGCGTCGTCATTACGAACTTACGCGCCTAGCATCAGCCGTAGATCATCGTAAACTCGGGTCACGACGTTGCCGGGGCCGACGGTGGCCCCGGCGTAGAGCGGCACGTCTTTGAGCAATCGTTCATTATAAAGAATGCGCAGCTCGCCAAGCCGTTCGCCCTTGTGTATCGGCGCGATCAGATGCACGGGCAAACGGGCGCGATAGACCAGCGCATCGCGCTGCCCGCGCGGATAGGTGACATTGACCGGCCCCTTGGCCATGACGGCCACTTGATCGGCATCGCCTTTCCAGACGCGCATCCTCTTGACCGGTTGTCCCGCCGGCCAGAGCACGCCGTTGCGATAGAAGCGAAAGGCGTAATTGATCAGGGCATCGCATTCGTGCTTGCGCGCGCGGGCCGATCGCGCACCGAGCACTACGGCGATCACGCGTGTACCGTCATGGCGCGCCGACGCGGCGAGGTGGTAGCCGGCCGCTTTGTCGGCGCCCACGATGCCGCCGCCGACCCGGGGATCGGCCCAAAGTAGCGAATTGCGGTTGTATTGGTGGATGCCGTTGTAGGTGAACGATTTCTGACTGTAATAACGCCGATACAGCTGCGGGAAGCGACGCAGCATCGCGGCGTACAGACGCGCCACATCCGCGGCGCTGACATATTCGCCCTTGGCCGGCTGGCCGGTCACGTTTGCAAAATGACTGTGCGTAAGATTCAACCGCTGCGCGTACTGGTTCATATAGGTTACGAACGTGCGCGTCGTGCCGGCGATGTATTGCGCCAGCTGTACCGCCGCGTCGTTGCCCGAGGTGGTGATCAGGCCGTGCAGCAAAGCGTCGATCGATACCTCGTCGCCGACCTCCAGAAACATCTGCGGACCGTGCATGCGCCAGGCTTTCTCGCTCACCGTGACCTCGGTTTCGGGCGATAGACGGCCGGCGCGGATTTCGCCGAACACGATATAACCGACCATCAGCTTCGAGACGCTGCCCGGCGGCAATTCGCGATCGGCATGTTGGGCCGCCAATGTCTGGCCCGATTGATAAGCCATCAACACATAGCTCGCAGCACCCAGCGAGGGCGGCGACGGCACATCGGGCTGGCGTGCCGCTGCGACCGGTGCGAGCGCCCAAAACCCGGTCAAGGCTCCGATCAGACAAGCGAATGCGACGCAGCGATTCATGGCTCGTTCTCCCCCGTTGACCGGTATGCTTTCGTCACGTCTGGATTGTGCTCGAAGTCTTGTCGGCCGGCGGCGTGTTGTCCAGATACTGATCGATCACCCGCCGCGCGATGGGCCCGGCGATGCTGCTGCCACCGCCGCCATGATCGACGACCACGGCTACCGCGATCCGCGGGTCCTCGATGGGCGCAAAGGCGATGAACAAGGCGTGCGGGCGCACCGGGCGCGGCACCGACATCTCGTCCGGCGCGGCTTGATGCTGCGGTAGGCTCGCTACTTGGGCGGTGCCCGATTTGCCGGCGATCGGATAATCGAGATTCTGGCCGACATACCAATAAGCCGTGCCGTGCGGCGCCGAAACCACGTTACGCATCCCTTGGATGACGATATCCCAATGCCGGGCGTCTTTTAGCCGGATCGGCGGCAGGGCCACCGGCTTGTACTCGTGTAGCTCATTGCTGCCGGCCGAGCGCCAGGCTTTGAGCAGATGCGGCTTGAACCCGTGGCCGCGCTCGGCGATCAGGCTCGTCATCTGGGCCAGTTGCAGCGGCGTGGCTGTGACGTAACCCTGGCCGATCACGGTGTTCAAGGTCTCCCCGGGGTACCAGGGTCGATGCTTGACCCCGTGTTTCCAGGTCGGCGACGGCATCAGTCCGCTGTTCTCCCGCGCCAGATCGATACCGGTTTTCTGCCCCAACCCGAACATGGTGGCGTAGCGATACAGATCGTCGATGCCGGTTTGCAGACCGAGCTTGTAGAAATAGACGTCCGCCGACCGGGTGATCGCCTGAATGAGATTCAACCAACCCTGGCCGGAGCGCTTCCAGCCGCGATAACGATGGCTACTGCCGGGAAGCGTGATATAGCCGGGGCACCACACGCGTTCGTACGGATCGATATTACCGGCCTCCATGCCGGCAAGCGCCATCACCGGTTTGACCGTCGAGCCGGGCGGATATTCGCCCTGAATAGCCCGATTGAACAGCGGATTGCGGTCGTTCGACAACAGTCGATGATAAGCATCCACGCTGATACCGTTGACGAACAGCTCCGGGTCGAAGCTCGGCTTACTGACCATCGCCAGCACCCCGCCGGTTTGTGGATCGAGTGCCACGACGGCGCCCGCCTTGTCGCCAAGCGCATGGAAGGCCGTCTTCTGCAACTCGGCGTCCAGGGTCAGATAAAGCGTGTCGCCGGCCTGCGGCGCATGCCGCTCGAGCTCGCGCAGCGGACGACCGATGGCGTTGACCTCGACCACCCTAGAGCCGGGGTAACCGTGCAACTGCGACTCGTAGCTGTATTCCACTCCGCTCTTGCCGATGTTCGCCGTGCCTTGATATCGACTCGCGTCCACACGTCGCAGATCACTCGCAGTAATGGCGCTGACATAACCGATAACGTGCGCCGCCGCCTTGCCGAGCGGGTACTGGCGCATCAGTCCGGCATGGACTTCCACACCGGGGAAACGGCTGCGATTGACCTCAAAACGGGCAAGAGTGCGCTTGTCGATCCCGGCGACCAGCGGCACGGCCCGATAGCCCGGCCCCGAATCCACACGGTCCAGAAAACGGCGCCGCTCTGCTTTCGAGATCGGCACGATGTCCGCCAGCCGATCCAGCATCGCGTCCATGTCGGATACCCGGTTCGGCACCACGTTAAGCGCATAAGCCGTTCGATTGTCGGCCAGCACGGTATGATCGCGGTCGTAGATCAACCCGCGTACCGGCGGAATCGCCTGTATCCGCGTGCGGTTGTCCCGCGCCGCCACGCGGTAACGATGGTAATCGAGCACCTGGAGATCGACCAGCCGCGCACCGAGCGCCAGAAACAATAGCGCGGCGCCGGCAGCGGCCACCAGCAGCCGGCGACGAAACAAACGTCGTTCGCGTGCGTGATTCTTGAGGCTTTCATTCATGCCTCGTTATCCGTCCCCGTATCCTCGTGGCGCCGTTCGCGCTTTGGCATTCGAGGCTACCAGGAGATTCGCCCGGCCTTGAAACGAATCCGCTTTAGCCGCCCTTTCACTCGCCCTGGGCCACGGCGAAATCGCGTTGCCGGACCCGTGCCACGCGTCGAACCAGCTCGATCAATATGGCCGCGGTTGCGCCCCAGATATGGTCATCTTGGAAATCGAGTGAATAAATGAGCCGCTGGGCGCCGTCTCGTACCCGTCGCGTCGTGCGGTAATTCGCCGGTTCCAGCGCATGCGCCAGAGGCACGCTGAACAGTCGCGCGACTTCCGCGCCGTCCGGCTCGAGCCGGACGCCGGCGTCGATCCAGGCGACATGCGGCGTGATTCGGAAACCGGTCGTCGTATGATGCGGCGGCAACTGCCCGATCAGATGCACGCACCGACTGTCGAGACCGATTTCTTCCCGCGCTTCGCGCAGCGCGGCCGCGGCCGTGCCGGAATCGCCCGGCTCCACCCGGCCGCCGGGAAAACTGATCTGGCCGGGGTGGTGCTTCAGATCCGCGGCGCGCTGGGTAAAATAGACGCCCGGTTGCTCACCGGCCTCGACCGCGATCAGAACCGCTGCCGGCCATCCGCGCTCGGCGGCGGGCGGTAAAACCGGAGGCTCAGACCCGCGTGCGACTGAGTCGGGTTCGATCGCCAGCGCCTCGCGTAGCAGCCGTCCCCAGGGATCTGGCCAAGGACTTGGCCAGGAACTTGGCGAGAGGCCGGGCGACGATTCACCGTCAGGACTTGAGTTTTTCGGCATGGGCCCGGGTCAGCGCTTGAAAACGCGGCGTCAGCCCGTCGTCGGCATACATCGGATCGCCCATCTCATCGTAGCCGGAGATTTCATCCCCCGGCTGGTAAGAAAAGGAGCTGGCGATATCGTCGAGCGCGCAGGCCAGCAGATCGGTGATGATCCGTTCGCGCGTGAGGCCGGGAAACATCTCCACCAGCGCTTCGATTTTGGCCGCGTCGTAAATCGGCAGCTGTACGTCGTAGGTCTGATCGGTACGCGGCTCGCCCGCGCTCGACTGCCAGTGTGACACCAGCTCACTTATCTTCATTCCGCTCTCGCTCCTGTTGTCGCTGGCTGCGTGCTCGCCGCGGCTATCGGCCGCGAAGCACTTGAAAATCAAGGACGAACATGCGCCGGCCTTGATTTTCGGGTGCGTTGAAAACAGCTGACATATCAGCTGTTTTGATGCCAGGTTAATAAGATAAAGCCATTGTCGTACCCCGCATGTTACGCCAAGCTTCGCCTGCACGTTGACCTCGCCCGGGGCCGCTGCTAGCTTTGCGCCACTCAACGAGCATCCATGAAATTTATGGCCAAGTCGGAAAAAACGTGGAGTCTCAAGGAAATAGATCAAGAGCGTGAGAGCACGAAGGGCACGGCGTTCCTCGCGTTCAAGCAACTCAAGGAAGGTTTTGACGAAGGCCGCGACTTCTATTACTTGTGCGCGTCCGAGGACGGCGCGGAAATCGACAAATTACGCGCGGCCGGCCGGATCTACGAGACCACGGTCAACGCGATCCTGCTCACCGAGGCGGGTTATTCGGCGGTGACCAATTATCTCGACAGCTGAACCGGTAAACGCGATATACGCTGGCAAACGCCACCGCCGTCGCGCATCATAACGGGCTAACCCGATGTGCCAGCCCCGGCCCGATGCAAGACGCGCGCGAGCTTTTGACCCAATTGCCTTTGTATTTCAAACCGGAGGCGGCCGGCGACCTGTCCATGACCGCCCAGTACCTCATTCGCCATCCGGTCTATATCACTATCGATAACGGCCGCTGCACGGCACACGAAGGGCTGGCCGAAAATCCGGACGTCACCCTCAAGATTCGCGACGATCATCTGATCAAGCTCATGACCGGGCGCATGCGCGGGCTGACCGCATTCCTCACCGGGCGGCTCAAGGTCGAAGGCAACTATCGGCTGGCGCAGAAGCTGCAGCAGGTCTTCGATACGTCGAAGCTGCGCTAGCATCGTGGCACAGGCCGGTACGGCGCGGCCCGTCTGGGTCGTCGACGCAGACGACGCCGCTTGCGCGATCGACCGCGAACGCGCGGCCGAGCTTGGGCTGAAGTGCGTCACGCGGGCGCCCGAGGCGGGCTTTTATATCGCGCGTGACGAACATGGGCTGGCGCTTCACCACGCCGCGGACGCAGCCGGCGCCGCCCTGCGCTGTGCGCTCGCCGATCCGACCGAACTTGCCAATCGCCAGACCAGCCGCCAGGCCGGCGGCCGGCGATCGCCGTTGGCCCGCGCTTTCGGCCTGCATCGTCATCCGCCCGCGCGCGTTCTCGATACCACCGCGGGGCTGGCCCGCGATGCCGCGACGTTGGCAAGTCTGGGCTGTGAAGTCACCGCGATCGAACGTCAGCCGGTGCTCTATGCGTTGATCGCGGACGCGACTCATCAGCTCGATCTGTCAACGCAGCCACCCGGCTGGTGGCCTCACTGGCATCCGCCCATTTATGCCGACGCTCGCTGCTGGCTTGCCGAATTCCCGGCGGCAGCTTTCGACGCGATCTATATCGATCCCATGTTCGCCAGCCCGCGACGCAAGTCGGCCCCGCAAAAAGCGTTGGCCTGGCTGGCCGAACTGGCCGGTCGCGACGACGACGCCCCGGCCCTGCTCGATATTGCCCGGACGCGCGCGGCCCGGCGCGTGGTGGTGAAACAACACGCCCGGGCCGCGCCGATCGCGCCGCCGGACCTGCAAATACGCGGGCGCGCGATCCGCTTCGATATTTATCTGACGGCCAGCTGACGGCCGGCGCCTGAGCGCGGCACTTCAAACCGGCTGCATTTCCACCAGAAAACGGCGATAGTTTTCGACATAGTGCGCCGCGCCGTGGCCGAGCGCTTCGATTTCCTCGGCTTCAAGTTCGCGCTTGACGCGCCCCGGCGCCCCCATGACCAGGCTGTTGTCGGGAATCGTCTTGCCTTCGGCAATCAACGCGCCGGCGCCGATCAGGCAATTCCGCCCGATGGTGGCGCCGTTGAGGACTACGGCCTGAATGCCGATCAAGCTGTTGTCGCCGATGGTGCAGCCGTGCAGCATCGCCTGGTGGCCGACGGTGACGCGGGCGCCGAGCGTGAGCGGATAGCCCGGATCGGTGTGCAGCACACAAGCGTCCTGTACGTTGCTGGCCTCGCCGATCACGATCGGTTCCTGATCGCCGCGAACGACGGCGTTGAACCAGATACTGGACCGTTCGGCCAGGCGTACACGGCCGACCACGGTCGCGTTCTCGGCGATGAAATAATCACCGTTGGCAGGCACTTCGGGCGCAATATCGCCCAGCCGATAGCGCATGGGGCTCTCCTGTCGTTTTTACCGTGCCGCTCGCGGTGTCGGTTTCTCACGAAATTCCGGCCGGTTTTCGCGCCACATCGTCGCGTACATAGACCGGCAGCGCGGCCGCGGCCGGCGCGCCTTGCCCGGCGGCGAGTACCGGCCATGCCAATCGCGCAACGTCGATCGCATGTGGCAAGTCCGCGGCGACCGGCGTCGCGGCAAGATCCCGGGCTGCGAACACCAACGGCCAGCCGTTGCCGGCCCGTAGCGTCGATTGTACGGGTTCGAGCACGAGATCGGCGGGGACGATGACGCGTTCGTCCGTATCCGGCGTTGGCATCGTCTCGCGGGTGAACGTGGCGGTATAGATCTCGCCCATACGCGCATCCTGGACCACCTGCACGCGGCGGGCCTCGGGTGCGCGATCGAATGCGCGCGCGGCCAGCGCGGCCAGCGTGGAAATCGCGACCACCGGCAGATTCGCGCCGCCCGCCAAACCCTGCACGAGCCCGGCCGCGATACGCAGACCGGTAAACGCGCCCGGTCCGCGCGCGAAGCCGATACCGTCGATATCGGCGAGGGAGAGCGCATTGTCCGTAAGCAGCGACTGCACGGCGGGCAGCAAGCGCGCGGCGTGCGCCCGCGGCGCGATCTCGAAAATCTCCTGCGCCTGCGCAGGGCGATCACTGTCGAACAGGGCCGCGGATAATGCTTCGGTGGACGCGTCCAGCGCGAGTATTTTCATAAAAAAGGGGTCATAAGGAGGAGGTCATGAGCAGGAGGTCATGAGGAAGAAGTCTCGAAGGCGGATGACGCCAACGCGTCGACAAATGCACAGGCCGCGCTGCGGCTGCGCGTGATCGCCATCGGCGGCAGGCTCGCGCGGATGATGCCGCCGTAGCGCGCCGTGAACAGGCGCGGATCGCAGATCGCCAGCACGCCGCGATCCTCGGCATCGCGAATCAGCCGGCCGACGCCCTGTTTGAGCATGATCACCGCCTGCGGCAGCTGGTAGTCCATAAACGGGTTCTCACCGGCCGACTTCATCGCCTCGAAGCGCGCGGCCAGCACCGGGTCGGCCGGCGAGGCGAACGGCAGCTTGTCGATCACGACCAGTCGCAGGCCGTGGCCGCGCACGTCCACGCCTTCCCAGAAACTGCTGGTCGCGACCAGGACCGCATTCGTATCGGTACGGAAATCCGCGAGCAGGCTGGCACGCGGCGCCTGGCCCTGAACCAACGGTTCGAAACCCGCCTCGACCAGCGCTTGGCCGTAGCGACGCACCGCGCGATAACTGGTGCAGAGCACAAACGCCCCGCCCTCGGCGGCGTTGATCAGGGCCACGATCTCCTCGACCGCGGCCTCGTCGAAATTCGCCGCCGACGGCGCCGGCATGCGCTGGGGCGAATAGAGCAGCGCGTTGTTCTCGTAGTCGAACGGGCTGGGCAGGATCTTCGATTCGACGTCGTGCAGCCCGAGCCGGGCACAGAAATAGCCGAGATCGTCTTTTACCGACAGCGTCGCCGAGGTGAAGATCCAGGCACTCGGCGTGGATTCCACTGCGCGCGCGAACGGCGTGGCGACATCCAGCGGCGTGCTGTGCCAGATCCAGCTCGCGCCCCGGCGCTCGATCCAGCTCACGCGCTCACCGTCCTCGGCGACCACCAAGGCCAGTCGCGCACGCAGGTCGAGCGCGCGGCGCGCGACCGATTTCAGCCCTTCGCTGCGATCGGTCGCCGGGTCGAGCGCTTCGTCGAGCGCGCCGAGCGCTTCGATCAGCGTATCGCGCGCGGCCTCACGTTCCGGGCTGCTTGCCTCCGACCAGCTTTGGGTCATCGCGCCCTGGCCCAATCCATGGCCCAAACTCTCGGTGAAGGCGCCTTCGCTATCGCCAAGCGCATCAAAACGCGCCGCCAAGCCGGGCATGTCGCCGCCGAGCGCCTCGAGCTCGGCGCGCCCGTCGCGCACCAGATCGCGCAGTTGGCGCGACGACACCGCTTGGCCGAAGAAGCGGCCGGCGATGTCCGGCAGTTTGTGCGCCTCGTCGAGCACGATCGCGTCCGCGCCGGGCAACACCTCGCCAAAGCCCGCTTCGCGCACCGTCATATCGGCAAACAGCAGGTAATGATTCGCGATTACGAGATCGGCGGCCTGCGCTTCGCGCCGAGCGTGCAGCACCCAGCACTGATCGTAGAGCGGGCAGTCGGTGCCGAGGCAGTTATCGGTCGTGGAGGTGATGCGCGGCCACAGCGCATCGCCGTCGCCCGGATCGCCGAATTCGCCGATGTCGCCGGTTTTCGTACGGCCCGCCCACTCGCGCACCTTGCGCAGCCGGGGCCCCAGATACAGGTCGCCGCTGGTTTCGGCCAGCTCCAACCGATGCAGACACAGATAGTTCGACCGGCCCTTGAGCACTGCCGTGTGCGCACTGCGCCCGAGCACTGTCTGCGCCAACGGCACGTCCTTCTCGGCGAGCTGGGTCTGCAGGTAGCGCGTCGCCGTGGATACGATCACCTTACGGCGCGATGCGAGTGCGGGCAGTAAATAGGCGAGCGTCTTGCCCGTGCCGGTGCCGGCCTCGACCACCAGGCGGCCGCTTTCGTCGATCGCGCGCGCGACCGCGTCGGCCATCTCGGCCTGGCCGGCGCGCGGGCGATACCCGGGCAACACGGCGGCAAGCGCCGCGTCGTCCTCGAACAGCGCGGCGCCGGTCGCCGCCGTCATTGATCGTATCGTGAAGCGGCCCGGCGGAAATTGACCGCCCGCGCGCTGGCATCCTGTGCGCCCTGCTTATCGCCGGCCTGACTGCGGGCTTCGGCAATTAGCCGCCAGTTATTAGCCTCGACAAACGGATTGTTGTTCGACACGCCGTTGGACTTCATCGCCATCTGCTCGGCCTGTCCCGGCTGATCCTGGGCCAGGCGAACAGTCGCCAGACGCTGATAGATAAAGGGATTGCGCGGGTCAAGATCGAGCGCGCGTTCCAGCGTCGCGGCCGCGGCATTCATATGCCCGGCATTGGCCAGGGTTTCGGCGCTGCCCAACAGCGACATCACCGCCGGGCTGCTGACTTCCGATGCGCTTCTGGGCGGCGTTTTCTTCGGCTGTTGCGGCACACCGGGGTTTTGATAGCCGCCGGTCGTTGGCGGCGGCATCGGCGTAGCTCTGCCGGGTTGGTACACCGGCGGACTTTGGGGCGGATTTTGCGGCGGCGGATTGCCCATAGTGCCGGATCCGCCACCCGGCTGGGTAGCACAGCCGGCGATCAGAACAAGCGCGCCCAGCGCGAGAAGCGGTCTTGTCTTATCCATACCAGGCAGAGATTGGTCCATATCAGAACAGACGTTGGAACCAGTTGCCCTCGTCTTTTTTCCGCTGCTGCCGGTGACGCGCATTCTGGCTCATGATATCGGTATCGCAGGGGGCGAGCCCCTGCGGCACGTAGCCCTTGATAAAGGGTACTTTTACCGCATTCGGACAGTTTTGCCTATGGTCGTACAGCGCGTCGGGATTCGGGCCCAGTCCCTGGTTGATCGCGTCCGGGTCGAACATCAGTCTGAGCGGCACCTCGGCGATGCTGCCGGGTGGCGTGTTGATAATGCCGCGCGCATTGATATCGTCCATGATGTGCGACCAGATCGGTAGCGCGCCGACCGCCCCGGTCAAATGCGCGGATTTGTTGTCGTCGCGTCCGACCCAGACCACGCCGACACGGTTACTGCCGAAACCGGCGAACCAGGCATCGCGCAGATTGTTCGTGGTACCGGTTTTGCCGGCCATCTGCTTCGAGCGGTCGAGTATGCGGTACATGCCGGCGCCGGTGCCGTAACGGGCGACCCGCTCCATCAGCCACTGAATCATATAGGCCGGGCCCGGTTCCACGACCCGATGGATCTCGAGCGGATAGCGGTTGAGCGGCTTGCCGGTGCGCGTGGTGACGTCGCGAATCGCCCGCAGAGGCGTGTAGTAACCGCCGTTGGCCAACGTGTTGTAGATCTGTGCAACCTCGAGCGGGCTCATCCCGACCGCGCCCAACGCGAGCGACGGCACGGCCAGTGGATCGCCGCGATAGCCGAGATCGTGCAGCGTTTGAATGATGTTCGGAATGCCGACGTTGAGCGACAGCCGCGAGCTGGCCACATTCAGGCTATGCTCCAGTGCGTAGTACAGCGGCACGTCGGTGCCGTGGCTGTGGCGCGAGTAGTTTTGCGGCCGCCAGATGTCACCGTTGGCGAGTTTGACTGCCAGCGCCGAATCGTCGAGCGGCGTGATCGGATTGTATTTCGAGGGGTTCTCGATCGCGGTCAAATAATCGACCGGCTTCATCAGCGAGCCGATCTGGCGGTGCGCATCGAGCGCGCGGTTGAAGCCGGCGTAACCCGGATTGCGACCGCCGACCAGCGCCAGCACCTTGCCGCCCTCGACGCTCGTGACCACCGCCGCCGCTTGCAGGCTGTCCTCCTTGATACCGTGCGCCTTCTCGACCCGCGTCAGCCCCTGGCTGACCGCCTTCTCGGCCGCGGCCTGTACGCTCGGATCGAGCGTGGTGAAGATACGCAGGCCCTCCTCGGTAAGATCGGAGTCCTTGTACTGACCATGCAGCTGGTCACGCACCAGATCGATGAAGGCGGGATACTGTGTGTTGCTGTGCGCAGAGCTGCTGGTCACACCCAGATCGGAGGCTTTGGCCTTCTTCCAGGCTTTGTCCTTGAGAAAGCCGGCGTCGTGGAACATGTTCAGCACGAGGTTGCGGCGCTGCTTGGCGCGCTCGGGATGGCGTCGCGGGTTGTAGTAACTCGGTCCCTTGACCATCGCCACCAGCAGCGCGATTTCCTGCGGTTGGAGTTCCTGCACCGGCTTATTAAAGTAGAAATAGCTGGCCAGCCCGAAGCCGTGGATCGCGCGCGCGCCGTCCTGGCCGAGATAGACTTCGTTTATATACGCCTCGAGGATTTCGGCTTTCGAGTAGTGCGCGTCCAGCAGGATCGCCATCAGCGCTTCCTTGATCTTGCGGCCGATGGTCTGCCGGTTGCTCAGGTAGAAGTTCTTGACCAGCTGCTGGGTGATCGTCGATCCGCCCTGCACGATTTCGCCGGCGCGCAGGTCCGCCCACGCGGCCCGTATGATCGCCTCCGGCGACACGCCCCAGTTGGTCATGAAATTGCGATCTTCGACCGTGATCAGGCCCGCCGGCAGCATCGGCGGCACATCGCCGAGCTTGACCAGGATACGATCGGAGCCCTTGGTCGGATAGATGCTGCCGATCAGCATCGGATCGAGCCGGATCAGCGCGAGCTTGCCCTTGCCGTCGATCGCCTTGATCGAGGCTACGCCGGCATCGTTGAACGACAGTCTGATCTCGCGATCCGGCTGGGTGCCGTCCCAAAACTGGAACTGGCGGGTATGGATCGAAAGCGTCGATCCCGAGGCCTTGAACGTGCCCTGGTCGTCGATCGAATCGGCCTCACGGTAGCCCTGCCGCTCAAGCCTATGCTCGAGCTCGTGCTCGGACAAATCCAGGCCCGCATAGAGTTCCAACGGGCTTGCGTAGACCTTGGCCGGCAGCTTCCAGCGTGTGCCTTCGAACTTCGATCGCACTTCATGATCGAGGTGGACCATGTAGAGCGCCAGCGCGGCCGCGCACGCACAGAAGATTAGCGCCAGATACGGCAGCAGGCGCCGAAACCAGCCGCGCGGCTTACCGCGGCGAGGCTTGGAACGCTTGCCGGATTTACGAGATTTCTTCGCCAACGGGACCATCCACGCAATTGGACCGCGCAGATAGTACCAAAGCCGGGCCCCCGAAGCGTTCGCTATCCGCCGGCGCGCTCGCCGCGCTGTCCGCGGCTGACTTCCTTCTCCAGTTCTTCCATGCCGACGTGGCGCACATCGCGGCCACCGACGAAATACACCACGTACTCGCCGATATTGGTCGAGTGATCGCCGATGCGCTCCAGCGCCTTGATCGCCCACATCACGTCCAGCATGTGCCGGATCGTGCGCGGGTCTTCCATCATGAAGGTGATGCACTGACGCATGACGCCCTCGTACTCGCGGTCGACCTCGGTGTCGTGCTGGGCCACCGCGAGGGCGGCTTCCGTATCCATGCGCGCAAACGCATCCAGAGCGTCGCGCACCATTTCGCGGACATGACGGCCGAGGGCCTCGATCGGGCGGAAGGCGCTGGTCGGACGTTCCTGCCCGGCGAGCTGCGTGGCCATGCGCCCGATCTTTTCGGCCTCGTCGCCGATACGCTCGAGGTCGGTGATGGTCTTGGCGATGGCCAGGATAAGACGCAGATCGCCGGCCTGCGGCTGACGCCGCGCCAGGATCTTCGTGCATTCCTCGTCGATCGCCACTTCCATGGCGTTGATTTTGTAGTCGCTGCGCGCGACTTCCTCGCCCAGCCCGCCGTCGCCGTCGACCAGTGCTTTCACGCCGCCCGCGATTTGCTGTTCGACCAACCCGCCCATGGTCAGCACGCGCTCGCGTATGTCCTCGAGTTCGACGTCGAACTGCTTGGAGGTGTGTCTCTCGATGCCGATTTTGTCCAGTTCCATAATGACCTCGCCGCCCGTGCGCGTAGTCCGGATCAGCCGTAACGGCCGGTGATGTAGTCTTCGGTGCGCTTTTCGCGCGGATTGGTGAACAGCGAATCGGTGTCCCCGTACTCGACCACCTCCCCGAGATGAAAAAACGCCGTATAGCCCGCCACGCGCGCCGCCTGCTGCATGTTGTGGGTCACGATAACGATCGTGTAATCCCGGCGTAGCTCGTGGACCAGTTCCTCGATCTTGAGGGTGGCGACCGGATCCAGCGCCGAGGCCGGTTCGTCGAGCAGCAGCACCTCGGGCTTGACCGCCACCGCGCGGGCGATGCAGAGCCGCTGTTGCTGGCCGCCCGAGAGCGCACTGCCGTTGGCTCTGAGCTTGTCCTTGACCTCGTCCCACAACGCGGCCTTGCGCAACGACCATTCGATGCGCTCGTCCATCTCGTGACGCTTGAGCTTTTCGTACAGACGCACGCCGAAGGCGATGTTGTCGTAAATGCTCATGGGAAACGGCGTGGGCTTCTGGAACACCATGCCGATCTTCGAGCGCAGCCTATTCAGATCCACGCCGGGGTCGAGCAAATTCATGCCGTCCATCTCGATCGAGCCTGAAGCCTTATGGCCCGGATACAGCTCGAAGATGCGATTGAAGCAGCGCAGCAGCGTTGACTTGCCGCAGCCCGACGGGCCGATGAAAGCCGTGACTTCCTTGTCGACGATATCCACGTCAATATCCTTGAGCGCATGGAAATCCCCGTAATGGAAGTTGAGATCGCGCACGGCGACCTTACAGGGGTTGTTCTTGGCCACGACGCCGGCAGTCTTCCGCGCGTCGGCCGGCGATGACTCGTGTTGTGGCGTCTGACGGCGATCGGCCGCCTCGTAGGTGTTGCGCGCTGTCACCGACGGTGCCGTGCCCGGGGAAAGCGAATCGGCCGAGGAACTGGCCATGTGAGTGTTCTCCTACTTGTTCGGGCGGAGTACGAGCCGCACCAGAATATTGAGCGCCAAGATTGCGAAGGTAATGAGAAACGCGCCGACCCAAGCCAGATGATGCCAGTCCTCATAGGGGCTGAGCGCGAACTGGAAGATCATGATGGGCAGGTTCGCGATCGGCTGGAGCAGGTCCGTGCTGAAGAAATTGTTGTTGAGCGCGGTGAACAGCAGCGGCGCGGTTTCGCCGGCGATCCGGGCAACGCCCAGGATGATGCCGGTCACAATGCCCGAGAGGGCCGCCCGGTAGACGATCCGGGTGATGATCTTCCAGCGCGGAATGCCGAGCGCCGCGGCGGCTTCGCGTAACGTGTCCGGCACCAAGGCCATCATGTTCTCGGTGATGCGCACGTTGAGCGGAATCACGATCAGCGACAGCGCGATGCCGCCGGCCAGCGCCGAAAAATGTCCCATGGACACCACGATAATCTCGTACACAAACAGGCCGAGGATGATCGAGGGCGCCGACAACAGCACATCGTTGAAAAACCGCACCAACGCGCCGATTTTATGGCCGCGCCCGTATTCGGCCAGATATGTGCCGGCCAGAATGCCGATCGGCGCGCCGATCAGGGTCCCCACCGCGGTGACGATCAGGCTGCCCACAATCGCATTGGACAGCCCGCCCGACCCGCCCGGCGGGGGCGTCGGCTGGGTGAACACGGACCAGTCGATATAGCCGATGCCGTGCCCGATCAACGTCCATAACAGCCAAGCCAGCCAGAACAGGCCGAACAGCGTGGTGGCTACAGCCGCCGTCATGTTGAAGCGGTTGACGAGCTTGCGTCGCCGATACAGATTCATGGCCGTTGTCCTTGTCGCGCGGAAAGCCGCAGCAAAAGCAGCCGCGCCAGCACCAGCACGACCAGCGTGATCACGAACAGAACCAGTCCGAGTGCGATCAACGCCGAGGTGTACAGGCCGCCGGCGGCTTCGGTGAATTCGTTGGCCAGCGCCGCCGAAATGCTATTGCCCGGATAAAACAGCCCGGCATGGATGCTGTGTGCATTGCCGATCACGAAGGTCACCGCCATGGTCTCGCCCAGCGCCCGGCCCAGCCCCAGCATGATGCCGCCGATCACGCCGGTTTTGGTATACGGCAGCACCACGCTGCGCACCACTTCCCAGGTCGTGGCCCCCAGCGCATAGGATGACTCCTTCAGCACCGGCGGCACGACTTCGAAGGTATCGCGCATAACCGCGGTGATGAACGGAATCACCATAATCGCCAGAATCATCCCGGCCGTGAACACGCCGATACCGATCGGCGGACCAGCGATGATCAGCCCGATCAGCGGCACCTCGCCAAACGTGTCGAGCAGCCAGGGTTGAACATATTCGGCCAGAACAGGCGCAAGCACGAACAGCCCCCACATGCCGTAGATAATGCTGGGGATCGCCGCCAGCAACTCGATCGCCGTGCTTACCGGCCGCCGTAGCCAGAGCGGCGCCAGTTCGGTCACGAACAGGGCGATACCGAAACTCACCGGCACCGCGATCAGCATGGCCAGCGCCGAGGTCACGAGCGTGCCGAAAATCGCCACCAGCGCGCCGTATTCGTCGGTGACCGGATTCCACTGCGTGCTGGTCAGAAAAGCGAAGCCGAATTTTTCCAACGCCGGCCAGGCGCCGATCAACAAGGAAATCGCGATGCCGCCGATCAGCGCGAGCACGATCAGCGCGGAAACCGCGGTCACGCCGTGAAAAATCCGGTCGCCCAGGGCGCCGCTCGGGCGCCGTTCAGCGGCCAGCGCGCGGCCCGCTTGCGCGGCTGTCATCTCGCTCACCTGGATCTTCCCCTGGGATGCCGAATACCGGTAGCGCGGATCATGTCATGAAAACGGCCGGCTAGAAGCCGGCCGCCGCCCGTGGATCGGTACTGTAATACCGGGCGATTACAAAGCGTCGGCGCAGCCACTACTGCTCCGGCGGCCAGAGCGGCGCACCGCTGACGCCCTGCATCGCGGCATGCCATTTCCGCTCGACCAGCTTGACCACGTTATCCGGCATCGGCACGTAGTCAAGGCTTTTCGCCATTTGGTCGCCGTTGTTGTAGGACCAGTCGAAAAACTTGAGCGCGGCCTGCGCAACTTGCGGCTTGGCCGGGTTTTTGTACATCAGAATGAAGCTCGCGCCGGTAATCGGCCAGCTCTTGGCGCCCGGCTGGGCGGTCAGCACCTCGTAAAAGCCCGGTGCGTTCTGCCAGTCGGCGTTGGCCGCCGCAGCCTGGAAATTGGCCGAGGTCGGCTGCACGAAATTGCCGGCCTTGTTCCGCAGCGCCACATAAGTCATTTTGTTTTGCAGCGCATAGGCGTATTCCACGTAGCCGATCGAGCCGTCGATGCGCTCGACGTAGGACGCCACGCCCTGATTGCCCTTGCCGCCAACGCCGGTCGGCCAGGCGACGGCCTTGGCATGGCCCGGACCGTTTTTCCAGGCATCGCTGATCTTGGACAGATAGCTGGTGAAAATCCAGGTCGTACCGGAGCCGTCCGAGCGGTGCACGACGGTAATCTGCTGGTCCGGCAGATCGAGGTCCGGGTTGAGTTTCTGGATTGCCGGATCGTTCCATTGGGTAATCTTGCCCATATAGATCTTGGCGAAAGTCTCGCCGTCGAGCCTGAGCTGGCCGGGCTCGATGCCCTCGACATGCACCACCGGCACCACGCCGCCCATCACCATCGGAAACTGGATCAGCCCGTACTTATCGAGTTCGTCTTTCTTGAGCGGTGCATCGGAGGCGCCGAAGTCGACGGTCTTGGCCTCGATCTGCTTGATACCGCCACCGGAGCCGATAGCCTGGTAGTTGAGCCGCACGCCGGTCTTGTCCCGGTAGGCCTGCGCCCACTTCGAGTAAAGCGGATAAGGGAACGTCGCGCCGGCGCCGGTGATCTGATCAACGGCCGCGTGGGCCGGCCCCCAAATCGATAACGCAGCGACGGCCGCAACCCACGTTCTACTGGAATTCTTCAATCGCACAGGATTCTCCTTTCACGTGTATCGGCATCACGGGCGGCTCTGTGGTCGATCCCGCCGGAGTCCTTACGATAGGCGCGAATTATGACACCCATGTGACATCGAGGCGCCCCCGGCTGGCGCCGTACAGGTCGGGGCGAAGAACCCCCTCACCCAGCCGCCCCAGCCGGAGGCGACCGCGATACACTGCTTGCCGTCGACGCTGTAGGTGATCGGATTGCTGTGGATGCCGCTGCCGGTCTGGAATTGCCAGAGGAGCTTGCCGGTGCGGGCGTCGTAAGCGTTGAATCGGCCGATCGGCTCACCGGCGAAACCAAGTGGCCGGCTTGATAGCAGACCGAAGGTGACGCCGAACTTGCGGCGAGAGCGCCATATCCAGCGCAGTACGAGCCATGGATTCGCGGTGCCGGTCGGTGCGTCGCCATAGCTAGGAGACGCGTGACGACCGACTGTATGTGGATGTCAGGAAGCCCGGCCGCTTCAGACGGCCGGGCTGTCATGTCACCGGTTTTTCGTTGGATGGTGGGGCCATTCGTACCCGAGTGGCGCCACCGTTTTCTCAACCGGCTTGCATTACGGTTTTACAGGCTTTCTCTCGTTTCGTTACCGGCAGATTGTTTCCGACCGCGCTGGCCTGACCATAGCGCAGACCGTAGCCGAACTCGAAGAGCGGGTCGTAATCCTCGGCATCGATATCGGCCATACACGGTCCGTTGGGCCAACTGAAAGGGAGCTTACCGGTGAAATCGTACGCAATTTCCCCGGTGTCATCGCGGAACAGCACATCGGCAACACCGGCGCCGGCGCTGCCGGGCAACCACGCGGCTACGAACGCATCGGACAGGTTCAGCAATGCATTCGTATAGAGCGGCCGGCCCGACACCAGAACCGTCACCACCGGAATGCCCGCGTCGTGAATCCGCTTGACTACGGCAAACTGCTCCGGATAACTCTCGGCAAAGCTCAGCGTGTCCGCGCCGGCTTTCCCGATGCGGGAGTCTGCGGCGATATCGCCCATGAACTCAGCGTAGGGGGGCTCACCGACGACCACGATCGCAACCTTGTCCGTACTCGCGTCGACGCTCGAACCGTCGGTGTCCAAGCGCGCATTGGGAGCCTGGGCCTGAATCCCTTCCCAGATTGTATGGCCGACCGGGAGGTCCTCATCGGTGTTGTCCGTTCCCTGCCAACTCGATGTCCAGCCACCGGCCTGACGCTTCATGCTGTCGGATGACTTACCGGCCACGAGCACTTGGGCCTCGGAATCGAGAGGCAGAACATTATTTCGATTCTTCAACAACACCAGCGATTCGCGCACTGCCTTGCGGGCCAGCGCCAGATGCTCCTTCGAGCCCAACAAGTCGGTCTTTCCGGCGAGCGGCCGCTGCGCCGGCGGTGCGGCGTCAAACACGCCAGCCCGGATCTTCACCCGCAAAATCCGCGATACCGCATCGTTGATCCGCGACATGGGTATGACGCCGTCCTTGACCTGTTGCACGGTGCTGGCGATGAAGTCTTGCCATTCGTAGGGCACCATGAAGACGTCGATACCGGCATTGACCGCCTTGGCGCAGCTGCTGTTCGTGCAGCCCTCGACCTGCCCGATCGCGTTGTAATCGGAAACGACCAAGCCATCGAATCCGAGCTTGTTTTTCAACACGTCGGTAATTAAGTGCTTTTGCGCACTCATTTTTTGCCCGTTCCAACTATTGAAACTGACCATGACCGCCTGCACGCCGGCCTTGATCGCCGAGAAATAAGGGGGGCCGTGGATTTCGGCCAACCGTTCCTCGCTGATCTGGGTATTACCCTGGTCATTGCCATTCGTCGTTCCGCCATCGCCGATATAGTGCTTCGCGGTCGCGATAACGGTGTCGTCCTTGGTCAGGGTGCCTTGCAGCCCCTCGACCGCATCATCCGTCAGCTTTGCTACCAGCTCCGGGTTCTGGGAATAGGATTCGTAGGTGCGTCCCCAGCGGATATTACGAACGACGGCAACCGTGGGCGCAAAAGCCCAGTCCAGGCCTGTCACGGCGACTTCCTCCGCGGTGGCCTGCGCGATCGACTTCACGAGATCTTCGTCGCGGGTCGCCCCGAGGGCTATATGATGCGGGAAGATCGTGGCACCATACACGTTGTTGTTTCCGTGCACGGCATCGATCCCCCATATAAGCGGGATACCGCTACTACTTTCCAGCGAGGCGTTGAACAGCTCATTGGCCAGGTTGACCCAAGCCGAGACCGGGGCATGCTTATCCCCATCGCCGTTATAGCTGCCGGGCCAGGTACCGCCACCGCTCAAAACCGTGCCGATATTGTATTGCTTGACTTGTGCAGGCGTGATCGCATCGATCTGGGGCTGCGTCATCTGACCCACTTTTTCCTCAAGAGTCATGGAATCAACCATATCGGCGATTCTCGATTCCATGTTGACTCCGTCCGGCGAGGGCGGTTCTGCCTTCAACGCCGGCCATATCGAACTCTGGCCGTCATCAATCGTGACGTCGGTGTCATCCGAATCATTACAGGCGCCGAGCAGGATGACAGCCGTCATTCCGAGCCCCCCGACCAGCCAGCGGCATGCGATTTTCGCGCGGTCGTTTACTCTCATTTTTCGCCATCCTCCCTTAATATTTTTTTGCCAGTCTTTATGGCTATGTTTTTTTATGGCTACGCTCAAAGGCTTCACCGCTAGAGCTAGCTGAAACCTCAAGCATCTTAGAGCCTTAAACAAATCGACGCTGTCTGTCAAGGCAGTTGAAAGCGGGTCTCACTGCGACGGCGCAGATTTGCCGGCATGCCCAGTTGCGCCCGCGGTTCGTGATTAGCGCGCATAAAAAAAGCCCCGACGGGTTGTCGGGGCTTTGGGTAAGAGCCTGGCGGTGACCTACTCTCGCATGGGGAGGCCCCACACTACCATCGGCGCTGAGTGGTTTCACTTCCGAGTTCGGAATGGAGTCGGGTGGTTCCCACGCGCTATGGCCGCCAGGCAAACGGGTACAATCAGAACGTAATCGAACACTGCCACGCGCCGCGCCAAAAGCGCTTGAGCGTTATATGACCAAGCCGCACGGGCCATTAGTACCAGTTAGCTGAATACGTTGCCGTACTTACACACCTGGCCTATCAACGTCCTCGTCTCGGACGGCCCTTGAGAGTCCTCTAGGGACTGGCGAGATCTCATCTTGAGGGGGGCTTCGCGCTTAGATGCTTTCAGCGCTTATCCCGTCCGTACGTAGCTACCCGGCAATGCGATGGGCATCACAACCGGAACACCAGAGGTACGTCCAACCCGGTCCTCTCGTACTAAGGTCAGCTCCTCTCAAATCTCGAACGCCTACGGCAGATAGGGACCGAACTGTCTCACGACGTTCTAAACCCAGCTCGCGTACCACTTTAAATGGCGAACAGCCATACCCTTGGGACCTGCTTCAGCCCCAGGATGTGATGAGCCGACATCGAGGTGCCAAACTCCTCCGTCGATGTGGACTCTTGGGAGGAATCAGCCTGTTATCCCCGGCGTACCTTTTATCCGTTGAGCGATGGCCCTTCCATACAGAACCACCGGATCACTAAGACCTACTTTCGTACCTGCTCGACCCGTCGGTCTCACAGTCAAGCACCCTTTTGCCTTTACACTCGGTGCGCGATTTCCGACCGCGCTGAGGGTACCTTTGCACTCCTCCGTTACTCTTTGGGAGGAGACCGCCCCAGTCAAACTACCTACCATACACTGTCCCTGATCCCGATAAGGGACCCAGGTTAGAACCTCGAACATTTCAGGGCGGTATTTCAAGGGGGGCTCCACGCCGGCTGGCGCCAACGCTTCCAAGCCTCCCGCCTATCCTACACAAAAATATTCAAGATCCAGTGCAAAGCTGTAGTAAAGGTGCACGGGGTCTTTCCGTCTTGCCGCAGGAACACTGCATCTTCACAGCAATTTCGATTTCACTGAGTCTCGGGTGGAGACAGTGTGGCCATCGTTACGCCATTCGTGCAGGTCGGAACTTACCCGACAAGGAATTTCGCTACCTTAGGACCGTTATAGTTACGGCCGCCGTTTACCGGGGCTTCGATCCAGAGCTTGCACTCCATCACTTAACCTTCCGGCACCGGGCAGGCGTCACACCCTATACGTCCACTTGACGTGTTTGCAGAGTGCTGTGTTTTTATTAAACAGTCGCAGCCACCAGTTTATTGCAACCCCTTTCCGCTTCGGAGGTGAACTCCTACACGTACCAGGGGCGTACCTTATCCCGAAGTTACGGTACCAATTTGCCGAGTTCCTTCACCCGAGTTCTCTCAAGCGCCTTAGAATACTCATCTCGCCCACCTGTGTCGGTTTGCGGTACGGTCTCCATGTGACTGAAGCTTAGAGGCTTTTCCTGGAAGCAGGGTATCCGCGACTTCGCCCTCAAAGAGGACTCGTCATCACGCCTCAGCGTTGACCCCCCGGATTTACCTAAGAGATCCGCCTACACGCTTAAACCGGGACATCCAACACCCGGCTCGCATAACCTTCTCCGTCACCCCATCGCATCACACAGAGGTATCGGAATATTAACCGATTTCCCATCGACTACGCGTTTCCGCCTCGCCTTAGGGGCCGACTCACCCTGCGCCGATGAACGTTGCGCAGGAAACCTTGGGCTTTCGGCGAGCGGGCTTTTCACCCGCTTTATCGCTACTCATGTCAGCATTCGCACTTCTGATACCTCCAGCAGCCCTTACAGGCCACCTTCGCAGGCTTACAGAACGCTCTCCTACCACGCCGGCATTCCGAAGAACACCAGCGCCCGCAGCTTCGGTGTACAGTTTGAGCCCCGTTACATCTTCCGCGCAGGACGACTCGACCAGTGAGCTATTACGCTTTCTTTAAAGGATGGCTGCTTCTAAGCCAACCTCCTGGCTGTCTATGCCTTCCCACTTCGTTTGCCACTTAACTGTACTTGGGGACCTTAGCTGGCGGTCTGGGTTGTTTCCCTCTTGACGCCGGACGTTAGCACCCGACATCTGTCTCCCGTGAATGCACTCTTCGGTATTCGGAGTTTGCTATGGTTTGGTAGACCTGAACGGCCCCCTAGCCATGACAGTGCTCTACCCCCGAAGGTGTGTCACGAGGCGCTACCTAAATAGCTTTCGGAGAGAACCAGCTATTTCCGGATTTGTTTAGCCTTTCACCCCTACCCACAGCTCATCCCCTAATTTTTCAACATTAGTGGGTTCGGACCTCCAGTGGGAGTTACCCCACCTTCATCCTGGCCATGGGTAGATCATCCGGTTTCGGGTCTACACCCAGCGACTGAACGCCCTATTAAGACTCGCTTTCGCTACGCTTTCCCTAAATGGTTAAGCTTGCCACTGAATGTAAGTCGCTGACCCATTATACAAAAGGTATGCCGTCACCCCAGCAAGCTAGGGCTCCGACCGCTTGTATGCATGCGGTTTCAGGATCTATTTCACTCCCCTCCCGGGGTTCTTTTCGCCTTTCCCTCACGGTACTGGTTCACTATCGGTCGATTACGAGTATTTAGCCTTGGAGGATGGTCCCCCCATCTTCAGACAGGATTTCACGTGTCCCGCCCTACTTGTCGTACCCCTAGTTCTTTCACGCTGTTTTCGTCTACAGGGCTATCACCTGCTATGGCCGCACTTTCCAGAGCGTTCAGCTAACAACACAGATAACACGTACAGGCTCTTCCCATTTCGCTCGCCACTACTTTGGGAATCTCGGTTGATTTCTTTTCCTGCGGCTACTTAGATGTTTCAGTTCGCCGCGTTCGCTTCACATAGCCTATGTATTCAGCTATGGATACTCCATACGGAGTGGGTTTCCC
>NZ_DASSKM010000010.1:0-2827 GCF_035690525.1 Salinisphaera sp. | reverse complement strand
GGCGATCAGCGTTTCCAGTTCGCAGTCGGTGATCATCGGAATGATCGGCGCGACCAGCGCGCCGGTCGGTACGCCCGCGCCGGCCAGGGTTTCGATCGTGCGCAGCCGCTGGGCCGGCGCGGCCGCGCGCGGTTCCAGATGACGCTTCAGCCCGTTGTCGAGGCTGGTCAGGCTGACGGACACGCTCGCCAGATTGCGACCGGCCATAGCGGCGATCAGATCCAGATCGCGCGTGACGTGGGCGCCCTTGGTGATGATCGAGATCGGCTGATTGAAGCGATCGGCGACCTCGAGGATCGAGCGGGTGATGCCCAGATGCCGGTCGTCCGGTTGGTACGGATCGGTATTGGCGCCCAGCGTGATCGCCTCGCAGCGGTAGCGCGGGAGCCGTAGTTCGGCCTCGAACAGCGCCGCGGCCTCGGGCTTGTAGTAGATCTCGGTCTCGAAATCGAGCCCCGAGGAATGATCGAGATATTCGTGCGTCGGCCGTGCGAAACAATAGATGCAGCCGTGCGCGCAGCCCTTGTAAGGGTTGATCGAGGCCGAAAACGGCACGTCCGGCGATTCGTTGCGCGAGATCACCCGCCGGGTCGGGTCGCGGTGCAGATGGGTGGCCGGGGCCGTCTCGTCGTCGTCGACGTGTTCGATCGTGTCCCAGCCGTCGTCGAAATCCTCGCCGGCGGTCGCGGCGAAGCGCGAGGCGGGGTTGGTCAGCGCCCCGCGGCCCTTGTAGTGTGTCGCTCGATGCACCATAAAAAAACTGTATATATAAACAGTTTAATTGGCAAGACATGGGTCCGAGGCCCGGCTCGCGGGGCACCGGCTGCCGGCATAGGATAGCGGGGTGGGATCAAGGCGTCGGCAGGAGGCTCATCATCGAAACGCGCCGCCAGCAATCACGCATTACCCGGGAATACACGCGGCTGGCGCGCGCTTACGATACGAAATGGTCGTTTTATGTCGACGCCACGACCCGCTCGACGCTGTCGCGCCTGAACCTGCGCGCTCACGAGCGACTGCTGGATATCGGTTGCGGCACCGGCGTGCTGCTGCACCGGCTGTCGGCGGACCATCCGGCCCTGCAATTGACCGGCCTCGATCCCGTCCCCGATATGTTGCGCATCGCGCGGCACAGGCTCGCGCCCGATCTCGAGCTGTGCGCGGGCTGGGCGGAAGCGCTCCCTTTCATGGACGATCGGTTCGATGTCGTAGTTTGTTGCAGCATGTTCCACTGCATCGCCCGGCCGGACATTGCACTGCGTGAAGTCCGGCGCGTGTTGGAGCCCGACGGCCGTCTGGTCATCACCGACTGGTGCGGCGACTATCTGACCTGCCGGATGCTGAAGCGCTACCTGCGTCTGTCCGATCGGGCCCAAACGTATGTCCATCGTGCACACGAACTTCGACAGCTCGCCGCAAGCGCGGGCTTCGCGGCAACAACCACGGATCGTTACAAGATCAGCCGGCTGTGGGGGATGATGACCATGACTCTGCGCCCAGCCCACACTTCGGTCCCAATCACGACGGCTCGTTGACGCAAGCGCCTCGGGTATACCCGCAGGCGGCGCGTTTCAATGGCATCTGCGGCGACTTCGGCAAGAGGAAAGACATCATGCGCGAGACCCGGTCTTATCTGTCGACTACCGATTTTCCCGCTATCCGCCGCCGTGGCCTGCGCACGCTGCAGATGAATCTGGGCTACCTGTGCAATCTGTCGTGCATCCATTGTCACGTCGCGGCCGGGCCCAACCGCCGCGAGTTGATGGACCGGGCGACCATCGATACGGCGATCGATTTCATGGCGCGCCAGCCGGTCGATACGCTGGATCTGACCGGCGGATCGCCGGAAATGAACCCGCACTTTCGCGATCTCGTACGCGCGGCCCGGGAGCGCGGCGTTCACGTCATGGATCGCTGTAATCCGACCATCCTGGACGAACCGGGTTATGACTGGATCGCCGGCTTTTTGGCCGAACACCGGGTGGAGGTCGTCGCCTCGTTGCCGTGCTACAGCGAGGGCAACGTCGATGCCCAGCGCGGCCGTCATGTCTTCGAGCGCAGTGTCGCGGCGCTACGCCGGTTCAACCGCCTCGGTTACGGCCGCGCCGATACCGGGCTGACGCTCAATCTGGTTTACAACCCGCTCGGTGCGGCATTGCCGCCGCCGCAGGCCGCGCTCGAAGACGACTACCACGCCCATCTGTGGGCGGAGCACGGCGTCGAGTTCAACCATTTGTTCACGATCGCGAACATGCCCATCAAGCGCTTCGGCAGCATGCTGTTGTCGCGCGGGGAGTTCGACGATTACATGACGCTGCTCAAGAACGCCTATCGGCGCGAGAATCTGGCCGATGTGATGTGTAGGGACTTGATCAGCGTGGACTGGCGCGGCCGGGTCTACGACTGCGATTTCAATCAGATGTTGGGCATGCCGCTGGGCGCGGGCGCGTCTGGCCCAACGCATTTGGTCGATCTGCTCGATCACGATCTCGCCGCTGCGCCGATTCACGTGGCCGAGCACTGCTACGCCTGCACCGCCGGCCAGGGCAGCAGCTGCGGCGGCGCATTGAAGAGCAGCCCTTAAGCGGCGCCGCGTGATGCCTCGCGCCGGGTCGACGACGACGACCGACGAAGCCGGTTTTGGGCATCGGCCGAAAGTCGAGATGACGCTTTTATAACCCGGCGGTATGCATGAATAAACTCAAGATCGTTCTGGCGCTTCTGATCGGCGCGGCGATCGTGGCTTTTTTCGTGTTCGATCTGGGCCGATATCTTGATCTGGCCTATTTCAAGGCTCGGCAGGCACAACTGGCCTCGCTGGTCGCGG
>NZ_DASSKM010000009.1:0-9942 GCF_035690525.1 Salinisphaera sp. | reverse complement strand
CTGAGTTCGAGCAGGGACAATCGGAAGTCCTGCCAGTCGGCGACCGGCTGTCCCGCCAGTGCGATCACCCGATCCTTGGCCTGAAAGCCGGCGCGCGCCGCGGGACTGTCGGCCTCCGGGGCGCCGAGAATAGGCTTGATGCCGGGCACGCCGAGCAACAGAACCAGCCAATACGCGGCGACGGCGAACAGGATATTCACGCCGGGGCCGGCGGCGACGATCGCAATTCGCCGCCAAGGGTGCACCCGGTTGAAGGCGTAGCGCTTCTCGTTTTCGGCGACCGGCGCCTCGCGCTCGTCGAGCATCTTGACGTAGCCGCCGAGCGGAATCGCCGCAACCCAGTACTCGATGCCGGTCTTGCGGCTGGTCCAACCCGCGATCTTGCGGCCGAAGCCGATCGAATAACGCAACACGCGCACGCCAAGACGCCGCGCCACCCAATAGTGACCGAACTCGTGGATCGAGACCAGAATTCCGATCGCGACGATGAAAGCCGCCGCCGAGATCAACCATTGCGTCATCGGCCAGCGCCTCGCCCACGATTGCGGCCGGCCGAACCGGGCCAAGCCATACCATCGCATCGGTCTTTGTAACGCATTCTACCCCTGATCAGCCGATGAGACGGTGTCGTGGATTAGCCGGTGCAGTGCTCAAGCTGCCCGCAGCACGATGTACAAGCCGATCACGAACCACGGCGCCGCCGCGAGCATGCTGTCGAGGCGATCGAGCACCCCGCCGTGACCCGGAAAGAACCGGCCGCTGTCCTTCACGCCGGCCGAGCGCTTGAACATGCTGAGGGTCAGGTCGCCGACGATTGAAATCGCCGCGATCCAGCCCCCCAACAGCGCCATGCCGAGTGTACGCCAGCCATCCAGGCCCAGCACTAACGCGCCCAGTGCGCCGACGATCATCGCTGCGACCAAGCCGCCGATCGCGCCCTCGACCGTCTTGCCGGGGCTGACCCGCGGCGCGAGCTTATGCCGGCCGAGGGTGCGGCCCGCGGCATAAGCGCCGGTATCGGCCCCCCAGATCATCACGCACAACAGCAACACCAGCAACGGCCCCTCGTCGGCTTGATCGACGTAGGCGACTGCGAGTACCGGCGCGACCAGCACCACCAGCCCCACGATCAAAGCCAACGGACGCCGGCCGAGCGTCGCGTTCCATTCGGCAGGAAACCGCAGCACGAGCCGGACCGCCGCCACCCAGAACAGCGCGGCGAGCCCCAGGATCACGGCCGCCGTGGATGCCGGGCCGCCGGCATCGCGCAGACCGAGCGCGATCGCCATCACGAGGCCCGCAACCAAAACGAAGCCGATACGCCCGCCCGCATCGAGCCGGGCCAGCGCGCCCCATTCCCAGGCCGCGGCGAGCATGAGCACACCCACGGCCGCCGCGAGACCGAGCGCGGGCAGAAACAGGATCGCCAGCACCGTGAGCGGCAACGCCACCGCGGCGGTCAGAACACGGGTGGCCAGCATGCCTT
Organism: Salinisphaera sp.; assembly: GCF_035690525.1. Taxonomy (GTDB): domain Bacteria; phylum Pseudomonadota; class Gammaproteobacteria; order Nevskiales; family Salinisphaeraceae; genus Salinisphaera. The sequence goes on along the minus strand of NZ_DASSKM010000009.1, from coordinate 8,456 downwards.
GTTAGCGCTGGACCGCCGGCACCGCCAGACTGCCGAAGCGGCGCTCGCGGCCGACATACCAGTTCAGCGCGTCGTAGAGATGATCCGGGCCGAAGTCCGGCCACAGCACATCGGTGAAATAGAGTTCGCTGTAGGCCAGATCCCAGAGCAGGAAGTTGCTGATGCGGCGCTCGCCGCCGGTGCGGATAAACAGATCCGGCGGGCCGAACGGGCCCAGGCTCAGGCCGTCGTTGAAATGGCTCTCGTCGATCGTCTCGGCATCGAGCTCGCCCTTGCCGCAGGCGCCGGCAAGCTCTCGCGCCCGGCGTACGATGTCCCAGCGGCCGCCGTAGTCGACCGCGATCAACAGTTTGAGACCGGTGTTATCGGCGGTGCGCGCCTCGGCGGAGGCCATTTCGTTGGCGAGCGCGGTCGAAAAACGCGCGCGATCGCCGATGAAATGCATGCGCACGTTGTTCGCGTCCAGCGATGCCAGCTCCTTGCGGATCGTGCGACGCAGCAAATCCATGAGCAGCCGCACCTCCGGGCGCGGTCGCTTCCAGTTCTCGCTGGAAAAGGCGAACAGCGTGAGCGTGCCGACGCCCGTCTTGGAGGCGGTCTCGACGATCTCGTGCGCAACCTTGGCGCCCGCGCGGTGTCCGGCCGCGCGCGGCAGGCCGCGCCCGCTGGCCCAGCGGCCGTTACCGTCCATGATCACGGCCACATGCTCTGGAATGCTCATAGCGCGCCGATCAGACCGTCATCAGTTCCTGCTCCTTTTCCTGGAGCAGGCTATCGATCAATTCGACATGCTGATCGGTGACCTTCTGAACACGGTCCTCGCCGGCGTGCTGGTCGTCCTCGGTAATTTCCTTTTCCTTGACCAACTCCTTGAGATCGGCGTTGGCGTCGCGGCGCACGTTGCGCACCGCGACCCGCGCATCCTCGGCTTCGGCGCGAATCACCTTGACCAGATCGCGCCGTCGCTCCTCGGTCAGCGGCGGCAGCACCACGCGGATCACTTGGCCCGCGGTGGAAGGGTTGAGCCCAAGATCGGCGGTCATGATCGCTTTCTCGACCTTCTGCACCATACTTTTTTCGTAGGGCATGACGCTAATGGTGCGCGCATCCTCGGTGGCCACATTGGCGGCCTGGTTCAACGGCACCTCGACGCCGTAATAATCGACCGTCACATGATCGAGCAGGCTCGCGCTCGCACGCCCGGTGCGAATCTTGGAAAAGTTCTCGCGCATGACGCTCACGGTCTTGTCCATGCGCTGTCTGGCGTCCGCGTAGATATCGTCGATCATCGATTGGCTCTCGTCGTGTTGTTATCGACCAGGGTGCCGACATCGTCGGCGCCCATGGCGATTCGCATCAAGTCACCCGGCCGGTTGATGTCGAACACCCGCAGCGGCATGCCGTTGTCGCGGCACAGCACGATCGCGGTGGTGTCCATCACGGCCAGACGCTGATCTATGACTTCATCGTAGGTCAGATGGGTGTAGCGGCGCGCGTTGGCATCGGTGAACGGGTCCGCGCTGTAGATTCCATCGACCTTGGTCGCCTTCAACATCAGATCGGCGTTGATCTCGATCGCGCGCAGGCTGGCGGCGGAATCGGTGGTGAAGAACGGGTTGCCGGTACCGGCGGCGAAGATCACGACCCGGCCCTTCTCCAGGTGGCGGATCGCGCGGCGGCGGATGTAGTCCTCGCACACCTGATTGATACGGACCGCCGACATCACCCGCGCGTTCAGGCCGGCGTGCTCGACCGCATCCTGCAGCGCGAGCGCGTTGATCACCGTGGCCAGCATGCCCATTTGATCGCCGGTCACCCGATCCATGCCGCGGCCGGCCAGCCCGACGCCGCGGAAGATATTGCCGCCGCCGACCACCAGCGCGACCTGGACCCGGGCCTCGACCAGCTCCCGGATCTCGCCGGCCAGCCGTTCGACCACGTCGGCCGCGATACCGAAATCCGCGCCGCCCATCAGGGCTTCGCCACTGAGCTTGAGCAGGATGCGGCGATAACACGGTCTCGGTTTATCGGTCATCAGCAGGTCATCCCGGTCGGTGGCAAGCAAACGCGCGGATTATGTCACAGTGCGATAAACAACCCGCAGCGGCGCTGAACAAAAACCGGCTGCGAATAGCAGCCGGCTTTTCGGCAGATGCGGTCAGACCGTCTTTTCGGCCTGGGCGCGGACTTCCGCGGCGAAATCCTCTTGCTTCTTCTCGATGCCTTCGCCGACTTCCAGCCGGGCGTAGGCTTCGATCGTCGCGCCGCGCTCGGATACCAGCTTTTCGACCGTCAGGTCCGGATCCTTGACGAAGGGCTGACCCAGCAGCGTGATTTCGCCGAGGAACTTCTTCAGGCGGCCCTCGACCATCTTCTCGATGATGTTTTCCGGCTTGCCGGAGTCGCGGGCCTGCGCCATCAGGATCTCTTTTTCGGCGTTGCGGCGTTCTTCGGGCACGTCCTCGGTCGCCAGATGCGCCGGAGCCGAAGCCGCCACGTGCATAGCCAGATCGCGCACGAGTTCATCCTCGCCGCCGGATACGGCCACCGCCGCGGCAATGCGCGCGCCGTGCGAATAGACATCGATGCGGCCTTCGCCGGCGTTGACGCGCTCGAAGCGGCGCACGCTGATCTTCTCGCCCAGCTTCGCGATCAACGCGCGGCGCTTGTCCTCGACCGTTTCGCCGCCCATATAAAGCTCGCCGAGCGCGTCCACATCGGCGGGTTCCTTTTCCAGCACGAGTTTCGCGACGTCCTCGGCGAACTCGATGAACTCTTCGTTTTTACCGACGAAGTCGGTCTCGCAATTCACTTCCACGAGCACCGCGGCGGTGTTGTCGGCCGAAGTGGCCGCCGCGATGCGGCCTTCGGCGGCCACGCGGCCGGCTTTCTTGTCGGCCTTGGCCAGACCTTCGCGGCGCATGTTTTCCGCGGCCGCGTCGATATCGCCGTCGGTGGCCTGAAGCGCTTTCTTGCACTCCATCATGCCGGCGCCGGTGCGCTCGCGCAGTTCCTTGACCAGGGAGGCACTGATTGCCATGTCTGTTTCTCCGAAATTCGGTCGTTGATACGATCGGTCGTTGATACGGAAGGCCGTGTTACTAATCGGCCTTCTTCGGATCGGATTCTTCCGGTTCCCCGGCGTCGGTCGACGCCACGTCGCCCAGCGACGCGGTCGCACGCGGCTCGGTCTCGCCCTGCGATTCCTGGATCACCGTGTTCTGGGTCACCTTGGAGGCTTCCTGGGCTTCGGCCGGCTTTCCGGGCTCGTGGGCCTCGCCTTTGGCCTGAACCTCGATTACCTCTTCCTCGGCGCCGGTGAATTTGCCCTTGCTGCCGCGGCCGGCGAGCACAGCGTCGGCCGCCATTTCGCTGTAGATGCGAATGGCGCGGATCGCGTCGTCGTTGCCGGGAATAACCACATCGATGCCTTCCGGCGAGCAGTTGGTGTCGACCACGGCCACCACCGGAATGCCCAACTTACGGGCCTCGTCGATGGCGATCTTCTCGAAGCCGACGTCGATCACGAACAGCGCGTCCGGCAGGCTGGTCATTTCCTTGATGCCGCCGATCGAGCGCTCGAGCTTGTCGCGCTCGCGATGCAGGTCCAGGCCCTCGCGCTTGGACAGCTTGCGGATCGAACCGTCCTCGATCATCTGCTCGAGATCGTGCAGGCGCTGGATCGAGTTCTTGACCGTCTTGAAGTTGGTCAGCATGCCACCGAGCCAGCGGTAGTTGACGAACGGCATGCCCGCGCGCTGGGCCTGCTTGCCGATCGCCTCGCGCGCGGCGCGCTTGGTGCCGACGAACATAATGTTGCCGCCGTTGGCCGACAGACGGCTGATATAATTATAGGCATCCTTGATCAGCGGCAGCGTCTGTTCAAGGTTAATGATATGGATCTTGTTGCGGTGGCCAAAGATGTAAGACGACATCTTCGGGTTCCAATAACGCGTGCGATGACCAAAGTGCACGCCTGCTTCCAGCAGCTGGCGCATGCTGATTTCGCTCATGGGTTGTCTCCGGGTTGAGCCTCCGCGCATCCCATGGAACAACCCCTGACCGATTGGGCCAGAGGCACCCTATTCCATGTGTCGATACGCGTGTGTATTTCAAGAATATGAACGGCAAAAGCCGCTCGGACGCTGCGGATTGCCGCAAGCGCGAGCGGTTTATACCATAGCGGCCCTTCACAGGCCACCGTCGCGCTCGCGCGACGTTGTCATTCTGCCACCGGCAAGGATCGAACGCGATGAGCGCGACAATCAAGACGCCCGAGGAACAGGACAAGATGCGCGAGGCCGGACGGCTCGCCGCAGAGGTGCTGGACATGATCGGCGCGCACGTCAAACCCGGCGTGACCACCGACGAACTCAACACGCTGTGCCACGATTACATGGTCGACGAGCTGGGCACCACGCCGGCGCCGCTCAACTACAACGGCTTTCCGAAATCGGTCTGCACATCGATCAATCATGTGGTCTGTCACGGCATCCCCGGCGACAAGAAACTCAAGCGGGGCGACGCGCTCAATATCGACGTTACGCTGATCAAGGACGGCTTCCACGGCGACAGTTCGCGTATGTATTTCGCAGGCGAGCCGTCGATCAAGGCCCGGCGGCTGTCGAACGTGGCCGAAAAGGCGATGTACATCGGCATCGAGCAGGTCAAGCCGGGGGCGACGCTCGGCGACATAGGCGCCGCGATCCAGAAATACGTCGAATCCGAGCGCTGCGCGGTGGTGCGCGAATATTGCGGCCACGGCATCGGGCGCGGTTTTCACGAAGAGCCGCAGGTTCTGCATTACGGCAAGACCGGCACCGGTATGACGCTGGAAGCCGGCATGACCTTTACCATCGAACCGATGGTCAACGCCGGCAAACGCCAAGTGAAGCTGCTGCCCGACGGCTGGACGGTGGTGACCAAGGATCACTCGCTGTCCGCGCAATGGGAGCATACCGTGCTGGTCACCGCGGCCGGCGTCGAGGTGCTCACACCGAGCCGACTGGCCGCGGCCTGAGATGATCCCAGGTCCGCCCGTAAACGAAGTCGAATCGGTCGGTCTGACCGATTGGGACGGCTTTCTCGATCGGGTCTGGGCGCTTGATATCGGCGATGCGGAATCGGTTCGCGCCGTACTCGAAGCGGGCCAGGCGCATATCGCCGATGCCTTTCGCCAGGGCGAATCGATCACCCGTCTGGTGCGCGCGCGCTGCGAGATCGTCGACGCGGTGCTGGTGCACGCCTGGCGCGAACTGGTCGCCACCGACAGCGCCTGCCTGGTCGCGGTCGGCGGCTACGGTCGCAACGAACTGCTGCCGCAGTCCGATATCGATCTGCTCGTCCTCTATCGGCACAACCAGCTCGATACCGTCGCCCCGGCGCTGGAAAGCTTTCTGATCTATCTATGGGATCTGGGCCTGGAAATCGGGCATAGCGTGCGTTCGCCGGCGGAATGCGCCGAGCTGGCCGCGGACGATATCACCATCATGACTAATCTGATGGAGTCGCGGGTGCTGGTTGGCGATCCGGCGCTGTTCGCCCGTATGCGGGCCGCAACCTCCGCCGAGCATGTCTGGTCGTCGGCCGATTTTTTCAACGCCAAGGTCGAGGAACAAGCCGCGCGCCACGCCCGCTACGACGAAACCGCCTACAAGCTCGAACCCAACGTCAAGGAATCTCCGGGCGGGCTGCGCGATATCCAGACCATCGCCTGGGTCGCCAAACGGCAGTTCGCGGCCCATACGCTCGACGGTTTGGTCGACTACGGCTTTTTGAGCCGGCGCGAATTCTCCGAGCTGCATCGCGGCCAGGCGTTTCTTTGGCGCGTTCGCTTCGCCCTGCATATGCTCACCGGGCGCAACGAGAACCGCCTGCTGTTCGATCATCAGATCCAGATCGCGCACCTGCTGGGCTACGACGATGCCGAGAACACCCTCGCGGTGGAGCGCTTCATGCAGCGCTATTACCGCAATATCAAAGCCTTGTCTGCGTTAAACGATGTATTGCTTCAACTTTTTTCCGAAGCGATCCTGCACGCCACCGACGACGAGCGGCCGCGTCCCATCAACGATCGTTTCCAGGCTCGGCACGGCTTCATCGAGGTCGCGCATGAGAGGGTCTTCATCGAAACCCCCAGCGCGCTGCTCGAGATCTTTTATCTCATGGAGACCCGCCCCGGGCTGATCGGCATCCGCGCCCGCACCTTGCGCCTGATGCGCCGCGACCGTCGTCTGATCGACGATTCGTTTCGCAATTCATTGCATTGCCGTCGCCTCTTCACAGAGATTCTACGCCAGCGCAGCGGCGTGACGCGGGCGCTGCGACGGATGAATCGCTACGGCATCCTGGGGCGTTACCTGCCGAAGTTCGGCCAGATCATCGGCCGCATGCAGTATGACCTGTTCCATACGCTGACCGTGGACGAACATACGCTGTTCGTGATGCGCAACATGCGTCGGCTGGCGTTGCCCCGCTTCAACCACGAGTTGCCGTTCGCCAGCGCGCTGATGCAGGGGCTGAACAAGCCGCAGATCCTTTATATCGCCGGGCTCATGCACGACATCGCCAAGGGCCGCGGCGGCGATCATTCGGAACTCGGGGCACAGGATGCGCGCGAGTTCTGCCAGGCCCACGGCATTTCCTCGGACGACACCGAGCTCGTCTGCTGGCTGGTGCGCCGCCATCTTCTGATGTCGATGACCGCCCAGCGCCGCGATATCAACGACGTCGAAGTCATCAATGAATTCGCGCGCGAGGTCGGTTCGCGCGAACGCCTGGACCGGCTGTTCCTGCTGACCGTCTGCGATATCCGCGCGACCAATCCGGATCTGTGGAACTCCTGGAAGGAAAGCCTGCTCACCGATCTCTACAACAACGCCCGGCGAGCCCTGGAGCGCGGCCTCGACGATCCGCTCGACCGCGATGAACTGATCGCCGAGACACGCAGCGCGGCGGCCGCCATCCTCACCCGCAACGGCGTGAACACCCCGCATTTCAAGGCGCTCTGGGCACGCTTCGATCCCGAATACTTCCTTCGTCACAGCCCCGACGAGATCGCGCGCCAGACCCGCGCCATCGTCCGGCACGGCGATGATCAGACGCCGCTGGTATCGATCACCGACATCGCCGATCAGGGCAGCACGCTGTTCGTCTACATGCGCGACCGCGACTATCTGTTCGGCGTAACCACGGGCGTGCTCGCCCAGCTCGGCCTGTCGGTGCACGACGCCCGTATCAACACCACCAGCGACGACTACACACTCGACACCTACATCATCGCGGAAAGCGACGGCCATCCGGTGCGCGATGTCTATCGGTATCGCGAGGTCGAATTAGCCCTGGCCGACGCGATCGCCGACCCGGCCGTCGAAAGCATCGATGTCACCCGGCGACAGGGCCGGCGCAACCAGTATTTCAACGTGCCGACCCAGATCTATTTCACCCAGGCCGCCGAGCGCGACTGTACGGTGATGGAAATCATGACCGCCGATCGCCCGGGCCTGCTGTCGATCATCGGCGACGTGTTCCGTCGTTGCGGCATCCTGTTGGAAACCGCCAAGATCGCGACCATCGGCGCCCGCGCCGAGGATGTCTTCTTCATCACCGACCGGCAGCAAATGGCCATTCGAGACGACGACATCCTGCGCGAACTGCGCGCCGTGATGACGGCCGAACTGGATCGGTCCGACAACTGAGCGCGTCTCTAGGCCTGTTGCCGTTTCATACGATCCCGCGCCGCCGCCCGCCGAGGTTTGAGGCGGCGGCCGATACTCTCTTTGCCGCGCCAGCCGGCATAGCCGCTTCAGGTCTGAATGTAGGCCACGTGGGTACGGGTGTATTCGTACAGCCCATGCTTGCCGTCGGCGCCGCCGATGCCGGATTTGCCGGCGCCGGCGTGAAAACCCTGCATGGCCTCGAAGTTCTCGCGATTCACATAGGTCTCGCCGTATTCCAGTTCCCGACAAGCCTTGAGCGCGGCGTTGAGATCGCGCGTGTAGACGGATGAAGTCAGGCCGTAGTCCGAATTGTTGGCCAGCGCGACGGCCTCATCCAGATCGTCGACCACCTGAATCGGCAGCACAGGCCCGAAGATCTCGTCTTTCATCACGTCCATATCGGGCGTGCAGGCCGCCAGAACGGTCGGCTCGTAGTGGTACCCCTGCCCCAGATCGGCGACTTGACCGCCGGTGAGCACCTCGGCGCCGGACTTTCTCGCCGAATCGACCATCGACGCGACCTTGTCCAGACCTTCCCGGTTGATCAGCGGGCCCATGTCGACCGACGGATCGGCGCCCGGATCGCCGTATTTTGTGTCCTTCATCGCCGCGACCATCTTGGTCTGGAAGGCCTCGGCCACGCCGCGCTGTACATACACCCGCTCGGCGCAGTTGCAGACCTGGCCGGTGTTGATGACGCGCGAATCCTTGATCGCCTTGACCGCCAGATCGAGATCG
>NZ_DASSKM010000008.1:0-18953 GCF_035690525.1 Salinisphaera sp. | reverse complement strand
ATACGGCGCTGGCGCAGGCGTTGTCCCGCGATGGCCTGCGCGAGAATGCGATCAAGGAAGCTTACCGCGAGTTGTGCAAGGTGCTGGCCGGCTTTTCGGCCCGCTATCCGGAAAAACTCTCAGCGGCGGAAGATGACGTGCGGCAGATGGACGGCGCGACGCTGCTGGTGGGCGTGCACGGCGGGGAAGTGATCGAGGCCGGCAGCTTTGCCGAAGTCGCCGACGACCGCGCCATCGAGGCCGACTACAAGGCCGCCGGCCGCCGGTTGACGCCGGAACTGGCCAAGCGCTACGCGGAGCGCATCGCCGACGACGAGGACGACGATAGCCTGCTGGATGCGCATATTACGGTGGGCGCCCTGGGCAAGATGGAAGGCGTTGCGGAGACGCTGGACAAAGAGGCGGATGCGCTGGCGATCCAGTGGTTCGCCGAATACCGGGTGGCGGTCAAGGGGCTCTCGGACGAACGTCGGGCGGCGTACGACGCCATCAAGGGCATGGCGCCGCAACCCCAGCGCATCGATCCGAAGCGGCCCCACGTGCGCACCGAGGACACCCAGGACCTGGATGGCAATGCGCTGGCCACCCGATGTATGCATCTGATGGCCGATCATCACGGTGCGTTTCCCATCGCCAATCTGAACCGCTGGGAAGTGCAGGTGCTCGACCGCGAATTGGGGCGCAAGAACTGCCTGGGCTGGTATCGCAATCCGTCACGGCCGTCGGCCGATGCCGTGGCCGTCGCCTGGCAGGATGGACAGGGCAACTGGCGCCGGATGTGCCCGGATTTCGTGTTCTTCCACGGCGACGAGGAAAATGTGCGGGCGTCCATCGTCGATCCACACGGCATCCATCTGGCCGATGCCTTGCCGAAGCTGCGCGGCATGGCGGCGTTCGCGGCCGATTACGGGTCCGAGTTTTATCGCATCGAGGCGGTGGCCGAGATCGCGGACAAGCTGCGCGTGCTCGACTTGAAGGACGCCGGGGTACGTGCGGCCGTCGCGGACGCGAAGGATGTCGAGGTCCTGTATCGAGGCAATGCGGCGGCTGATTACTGATCGCAGCGCTACGAGCCGGCAGCGCGGTCGCCTCGGTTACGGATTACGCCGGAATCCTATGCCGCTTACCCGCGGCCCGGGCCTGGACTGGCTTGACCGGCGCAAGCTACGGTACCAATATTTGGTAGTCAAGCTCTCGACGGATCGCGTCATGACCAGAAACACCAGCATTGTTCTAGGCTCACACTTGGAAGATTTTGTCGCCGAGCAAGTGCGCGCCGGCGGCTATGCCTCAGCCAGCGAAGTGGTACGCGCGGGCTTGCGTTTGTTGGAAGCGGCTGATGCGCGTACCCGTGCGCTGCGTCAGGCCCTGATCGAGGGTGAAACCAGCGGTTTGGCCGACTACGATTACGACAGCTTTGTCGCGTCGCTGGATTGCGGGGCGTAAATCTTGGCCGGTTTCCGGCTGAGTGCGAAAGCCCTGGATGACTTGCGCGCCATCGCAAGTTTTACCGAGCAGCGTTGGGGCCGCAAGCAACGCAATCGCTATCTGAAACAACTGGACAATGCGTTCCACTGGCTGGCCGCACAGCCGGCGCTGGGCAGCGGCTGCAGCGAAATTCGCGCGGGTTACCGCAAATATCCGCAAGGCAGCCATTTGATCTTTTACCGCACCGGGGGAGATAAATCGGTGGAGGTCACGCGTATTCTGCACAAGAGTATGGATGTGCCAGCGCGGCTATGGGAATGAGACGTCAGTTTGTGCGAGCATCGAGTTCGGCCGGGCAATCGGCGGCGCGGTCGAGGGCACGGGCGCGGCCGAAGCCGAGCACGAAATGCGGATTGTCTATGCCTGCGAATCCGGCAGCCGCGCCTGGGGGTTTCATTCGCCGGATTCGGATTACGCGGTTAGCGAAGCGCTCGATTGACTGTTTCGCACTACGCTCAGCGAATAATCAGCCACCGGCGCATTGACCTTCGTAAAAAAGGACGTCCTGCAAAATCCTTGTTTGGTGCCGAGGAGAGGACTTGAACCTCCACGAGCGTTAGCTCACTAGCACCTGAAGCTAGCGCGTCTACCAATTCCGCCACCTCGGCTGCGGAGCGCGTAATTTAGGCGCCGCGCGGGGGTTTGTCAATAATGATTTCTGCGGTTTGGCCTTTGCGGTATCGTGGCGGCTTATGGAGACATATTTTGAGTAAAAAGCAACGTTCCGCGAACGATTGGCGCGGCCGCGATCCGCGGTTTTCGGCCGAGCAGGGCAGTTACGCCCAACCGGTGCCGAGTCGACAACTCGTGCTGGACGATCTGGCCGCCGAAGGCCGGCCGATGACCCGCGGCGAGCTTACCGACTACTACGCGTTGGTCGGCGATGCCGCCGAGGCGTTCGATCATCGCCTGCGGGCGATGCTGCGCGATGGGCAACTGTTGGAAAACCGGCGAGGCGCGCTCGGGCCGATCGACAAGATGGACCTGGTGCGCGGCAAGGTGCAGGGTCATCGCGACGGCTTCGGTTTTCTGCTTCCCGACGATACCGAAGGCGATGATGTCTTTTTAAGCCCACGGCAGATGCGCCAGGTGATGCACGGCGATCGCGTGGTGGTCCACGTGACCGGCCGCGATGCCCGCGGGCGCCGCGAAGGCCGGATCGCCGAGGTGCTCGACCGGGTCAACGAGACTGTGATCGGCCGCTTCGTCGCCGACAACGGCATGTATCACGTGGTGCCCGACAACGCGCGCATCGGCCAGCAGATTCGTGTGCCCGCGGACGCCCGTAACGGCGCCGAGAACGAACAGATCGTGACCGTGCGCATCACCCAGCCGCCGTCCAAGCACGGCCAGCCGGTGGGCGCGGTGGTCGAGGTTCTGGGCGATCGCATGGCGCCGGGCATGGAGATCGAAATCGCCATCCGCTCGCACGCTATTCCGCACCAATGGCCGGCGGAGGTCATCGAGCAGGCAAAGGCCTGCGGCGATGCCGTGGCCGAAGCGGACAAGAAGGCTCGCAAAGATCTGCGCGATCTGCCCCTGGTGACCATCGACGGCGCCGATGCGCGCGATTTCGACGATGCCGTGTATGCCAGGAAGACCGCGCGCGGTTTCAAGCTGTGGGTGGCGATCGCCGACGTGTCGCACTATGTGGACAAGGATTCGCCGCTCGACGCCGAAGCCCAGCACCGCGCGACCTCGGTGTATTTTCCGGACCACGTGGTCCCAATGCTGCCCGAAGCGCTGTCCAACGGGCTGTGTTCGCTGAACCCGGAGGTCGACCGGCTGGCCGTGGTGTGCGAGATGCGCTTGAACAAGGCCGGTGAAATCCGGTCTTCGAGCTTCTATTCCGCGGTGATCCGCTCGCACGCCCGGCTGCTCTACGATCAGGTCGCCGACTGGCTGGCCAATCCGGAAAACCTGCCGGCCCGCCACCAAAGTCTGAAGAAGCCGCTCACCGATCTGCACGCGCTCTATCAGGCCATGCTCGTGCAGCGACGCGATCGCGGCGCGATCGAGTTCGAGACGCAGGCCACCCGTATTATCTTCAACGACGAGCGCAAGATCGCGCGCATCGTGCCGGTCGAGCGTAATGTCGCGCACAAGATCATCGAGGAATGCATGATCGCGGCGAACGTGGCCACGGCGACCTATCTGACGCGAAAGAAGATGCCGTTGCTGTACCGCGTGCATGCCGGCCCGGCCGCCGATGCGCTCGAAGATCTGCGCGCATTTCTGGCCGAGCGCGGCCTGGCGTTGCCCGGCGGCAACGATCCCGATGCCGCCGACTATGCGCGGCTGCTCGAGCAGGTTCAGGGCCGTTCGGATACACATCTGATCCAGACGGTGATGTTGCGTAGCCTGCAGCGCGCGGTCTATTCGCCGCACAACGACGGGCATTTCGGCCTGGCGCTGGACGACTATGCGCATTTCACCTCGCCCATCCGGCGTTATCCGGATTTGCTCGTGCACCGGGCCATCAAGCACTTGGAAAAACGCCGGCGCGCCAAGGCCTTCGATTACGACGTGCCCGCAATGGAAGGCCTCGGCCAGATCTGTTCGGAAGCCGAGCAGCGCGCCGACGACGCCACCCGTGACGTCGACGATTGGCTCAAGTGCGAATATATGAGCGATTCGCTCGGCCAAGTCTTCGACGGCACGGTCACCGGCGTGACCGGTTTCGGCCTGTTCGTGGAACTCGACGGGATCTTTGCCACCGGCTTGGTGCACGTGTCGTCGCTGTCCAGCGACTTTTATCATTTCGATGCCCAGTCGCGCTGTCTGCGCGGCGAGCACTCGGGCAAGGTCTACCGGCTGGCCGACAAGATGCGCGTCAAGGTGGCGCGGGTCGACCTGGACGAGCGCAAGATCGATTTCGAGCCCGAGGCCGGTGACGACGCCGGCCGGCACCGTGGCAAAAAACCACGCGGCGCCGGCGGCGGCGCGCCGAAATCACGGTCGGGAAAAAAGGGCGGGCCGCGCAAATCGCGTGGCAAGCGTTCGTAGCGGCCGTCATCGGCATGGTGGCGTGATTTTTTATTCACCAATACCCTGCAGCTTGCCGCGGGCGCCTCAGCAATGGGGTGTCCAAAGGGGAGGGGCGCTAGCTCTCCTCTTTGGTCGACCGCGCGGTTTCCATATCGCGCGGTCGAAAGACATTTGATAATCGACAAGGAATGATTCATGAGGCGTGACAAGCTCCCCATTCTCGCCGCTGTTCTGGTGGTCGTCGCGCTAACGTTGACCGCCTGCGCGAACGATCCGAACCGGCGCGCCGAAATCGGCGGCGGCGTCGGTGCCGTGCTGGGCGGGTTGCTGGGCTCGCAGCTCGGCGACAATTCCGGCACGAACGCGGCGATCGGCGCGGTCCTCGGCGGTTTGGCCGGCGCCGGCGTGGGGCATTACATGGACAACCAGCAGCAAGAGCTCAACCGGAAGCTGGCCGCGCAGCAGGCCCGGGACGAACTCAACATCACGCGCCTGGACCAGAACACGCTTAAAATCGGCGTGGCCAGCGACGCCTCGTTCGCGGTCGATAGCGCGAATCTGAATCCGAACGCGCAGAATACCTTCAACAGTATCGCCAACGTATTGAAGGACTACGACAAAACCGCGATCCACGTGGTCGGCTTCACCGACAGCACCGGCACCGAGCAGCACAACCTGGAACTGTCGCAGGAGCGCGCCGAGGCGGTGGCGCGGTTCTTGGAGAGCCGCGGCGTCAATTCGCAGCGCGTGCTGACCTGGGCGCGTGGCGAATCGCAGCCGGTGGCATCGAATGCGACGGCCGAAGGCCGGGCGAGGAACCGGCGCGTGGCGATCGTGATCGTGCCGATCGTCAAGGGCCGCGAAAAAGCCGCGTTCGCGGCGCCGCCCGATCTCGGCAATCCGGTATACGAGAACGAAGGCGCAAGCGGCTGATCGACCGGCCGAGGTCGCGAACATGGTTTGGTGCGATCGGGCCCTTTGATACTTCTGGCGATATTTCAGGCAGGCAGGGTGGGCGAATGAGTCAGTCGCACTCCGACAACGAGCGTATCGGGGGCTTTCATGCCGTGGTGTCGGTGCTGGAATCCGATCGGCCGGTGCGCCGGCTGTGGCTGGCCGCCGGGCGTCATGGAGGGCGCCACGACAAGCTGGTTATGTTGGCCGAGGCCCGGGGCGTGCCGGTCGACAACGTAGCGATGGATCGCCTGGATGCCTGGTTGCCGAATGTGCGTCACCAGGGTTGCGTGATCGAGTTGGAGCCGGCACGCGAGTACAAGGAGTCGGAGTTGCCGGCGCTGTTGGCGGCCGTGGATTCGCCGATGGTGCTCGCACTCGATCAGGTCCAGGATCCGCATAACCTCGGCGCTTGTCTGCGCAGTGCGGCGGCGGCCGGAGTGCATGCCGTGATCGCGCCGCGTAAGCGCGCCGCCGGGCTGACCGCGGCCGCCCGCAAGGTCGCCGCCGGCGCCGCCGAGCGCGTGCCCTTCGTGCCGGTTACCAATCTCGCCCGCGCACTGCAGCGTCTTCAGGCCGAGGGGTTCTGGGTGGTCGGACTGGACGGCGAGGCCGAGTCGTCGATCTATGAGACGGATCTGCCCGAGCCGGTGGTCTGGGTGGCCGGCGGTGAGGCGAAGGGGTTGCGCGAGCTGACCGCGAAGCACTGCGATCTGCTCGTTTTCATACCGATGGCCGGCGGCATGGAGAGTCTCAATGTCTCCGTGGCCACGGCCGTGGCGCTGTTCGAGACCGTGCGGCGCCGGCGCGCGGCGAACTACTAACCCGGCTCCAAAATAGCTGAAATGTCAGCTGTTTTCATGCCGGATTAATAAGATCGATTGCATCGGCCCGGTCGAGCGACTACAATCGCGCGCCTTGCGGCCGGGTGGCCGCATGCCTTGCTCCACGGGCCGCGTGTTCCGGGGGCTTTCAACCGAAAGGACACATCATGCGACATTATGAAATCGTGTTCCTGGTCCATCCGGACCAGAGCGAACAGGTGCCCGCCATGGTGGAGAAGTACCGCGGCGTCGTGGAAAACGACGGCGGCCAGGTGCATCGCCACGAGGACTGGGGCCGCCGCCAGCTGGCCTATCCGATCACCAAGATTCACAAGGCGCACTACGTGCTGCTCAACGTGGAATGCTCGCAAGGCGCGCGCGAGGAACTGGAAGACCTGTTTCGGTTCAACGACGCCGTGCTGCGTCATCTCGTTATCGCCCGCCACAAGGCCGATGTCGATCCGTCTCCGCTGGCCAAGAACAGCGAAAAATCGGACGACCGTAATAAAGCCCAGGCCGCCAGCTAAGGAGCATCGATATGGCTCGTTTTTTCCGTCGTCGTCGTTTTTGCAAGTTCACCGCCGAAGGCGTCGAGGAGATCGATTACAAGGATATCGAGACCCTCAAGCAGTACGTCACCGAAACCGGCAAGATCGTACCGTCCCGTATCACCGGCACCGCGGCGCGCTATCAGCGCCAGCTGTCGACCGCGGTCAAGCGCGCGCGTTTCCTCGCGCTGCTGCCGTACACCGACCGTCATTCGTCGTAAGGAGGCGCAGAAGTGGACGTCATTCTGCTACAGAAAATCCGCAATCTGGGCGACCTCGGCGACACCGTCTCGGTGCGTGCCGGTTACGGCCGCAACTACCTGTTCCCGCGGGGCATGGCCCTGCCGGCGACCAAGGCCAACCTGAGCGTTTTCGAGGAGCGTCGCGCCGAGCTGCAGGCGGCCTCGGCCGAGCGTGAGGATCGCGCCAAGCTACGCGCCGATCAACTGCGCAACAAGAGCTTCACGATCGCCATGCGCGCCAGCGATGAAGGCAAGCTGTTCGGCTCGGTCGGCCCGCAGGAAATCGCGCAGGCCGCGACCGCGGAAGGTCACGAGTTGGACCCGCGCGAGATCACCCTCACCGAAGGCACGATCCGTCAGGTCGGCTATTACAGCGCCGAGCTGACTTTGCATGCCGAAGTGATCTGCGAGATCGAAATCGTGGTCGCGCAACAAACCGACATGGGCGTGAACATGCCGGTACGCGTGTCCGAGAACACCGAGGCCGACGCCACGGCCGAAGAGGTCGAGGGCGAGCGTGTCGAAGACGCCGGCGAGCCGGCCGACGCCTCGGCCACCGAAGCCGACGCGCCGCTCGGAGAGCGCGAACAGCCGTAACACGCCGTTACCGCGATCGCGCGATGACGCCGCCCGAGGGCGGCGTTTTTTTTGGTCCCTGCCTAGGGGCTGTTGCCGTTTCATACGGCCCCGCGTTGCAACCCCAAATCGTGTCAGCCAAGACGCAGAGCGCCGGCCGCAGTCATTCTGCGGTCAAGCTCTGCAACGCCGGATGGCGCGATTTGGGGCCGCAACCCGAAGGGCCGGGGCCATTTTGGCGCAATCCAGCGTTGCAGCGCGCTACGGTAGAATGACTACCGTACGCCCGCTGCGCCTTATCTTGCACCAGCTCGAATATTGTTCGGGCGGCCGCCGGCGCGGCGTCGTATGAAACGGCAGCAGCCCCTTATGTAAACTGCGCGCACCGCCTCCGCCCACGAAGCCGACGAGCCCATGGCCGAAGCCAAGCTGCCCCCGCATTCCATCGAAGCCGAACAGTCGGTGATCGGCGGCCTGCTGCTGTCCGAACAGGCCTGGGACGACATCGCCGGTACGATCAACGAGGACGATTTCTACCGCGAGGACCATCGCTTGCTGTTCCGCGGTCTGGCCGATCTCGCCGATACCAATCAACCGCGCGATCTGGTCACGCTGACCGAGTGGCTGCGCAACAACGGGTTGCTCGAAAAAGCTGGCGGCGCAAGCTATATCGGCAATCTGGCCGCCGATATTCCCAGTGCGGCGAATATCAAGGCCTACGCCGGAATCATTCGCGAACGCTCGGTCATGCGCCAGCTCATCCGCGCCGGCGACACGATCACCTCGACCGCGTTCGAGCCGTCCGGCCAGTCGGCCGACGAGGTGCTGGGCGTCGCCGAGCAGGAAATATTCAAGATCGCCGAGCGCGGGCGCAAGGGCACGGAGGGCCCGCAGGGGCTCAACTCGTTGCTGACCAAGGCCGTCAATCGGATCGAGGAGCTGGTGGCCCAGGACGGTTCCTTCTCGGGCGTGCCGACCGGGCTGATCGAGTTCGACAAGATGACCAACGGCCTGCAGCCGGCGGACCTGCTGATCCTGGCCGGGCGCCCGTCGATGGGCAAGACCAGTCTCGCGATGAATATCGTCGAGAACGTCTGCATCAAGGAAAAAGTGCCGGTGGCGGTGTTCTCGCTGGAAATGTCGGCCGAGCAACTCGTGCTGCGTATGATCTCGTCCTGGGGCCGGGTGGATCAATCGCGTCTGCGTTCGGGGCGGCTGACCGAGGACGACTGGCCCAAGATCACCTCGGCGATCGGCATCATGAACGAGAACGCCAGGCTGTTCATCGACGATACGCCCGGACTGTCGCCGTCCGAGATGCGCGCGCGCGCCCGGCGCTTGAAGCGCGAGCACGGCATCGGCCTGGTGATGGTCGATTATCTGCAACTGATGAACGTACCGGGCACCAAGGAGAACCGCACCAACGAAATCTCGGAAATCTCGCGCCAGCTCAAGGCCATGGCCAAGGAGTTGGACGTGCCGGTAATCGCGCTGTCCCAGCTCAACCGCCAGGTCGAGCAGCGCGACAACAAGCGCCCGCGCATGTCGGACTTGCGCGAATCGGGCGGCATCGAGCAGGACGCCGACGTAATCATGTTTGTGTATCGCGACGAGGTCTATAACGAGAACACCGACGACAAGGGCGTGGCCGAGATCATCATCGGCAAACAGCGCAACGGGCCGCTCGGTGTCGCGCGCACCGCTTTTCTATCGCATCTGACGCGATTCGAGAATCTCCAGGAACACTACGACGACGATTTTATAGATTAACGGGGATCGATTGATGAGGATCGACTGATGCGTGCCCTGGCCACGATCGACCGCGCCGCGCTGGCGCATAATCTGGGGCGGGTCCGCGCGCTGGCGCCGGGCCGCGCGGTATATGCCGCGGTCAAGGCGGACGGGTACGGCCACGGCGCGGCAACGGTCGCGAACGCACTGGCCGGTGCCGACGGATTCGCGGTTTCCAGCCTGGACGAGGCCCTGCAGTTGCGCTGGAGCGGGATCGCCCAGCCGATCATGACGCTGTCGCAGCCGCTCGATGCGCAAGTCTGCGCCTGCGCGGCCGAGCACGATATCCGGCCGGTGGTCTTCGATCGCACGCATCTGGACGCGCTGGCCGGCTATGCCGGACCGGATCTTTCGGTTTGGGTCAAACTGGATACGGGCATGCATCGGCTCGGTTTCGCCGCGCCCGACGCCGGCGCAATCGATGCGCGTCTGAAGGAACTGCGCCACGTGAAGCGCCTCGGCTGGTTGACGCATCTCGGCTGTGCCGATGATCCCGACAGCCCGATGACCGAGCGCCAGTTGGCGACCTTTGCCGCCGGTACCGGCCGGCTCGGCGGGCAGCGCTCGATCGCCAATTCGGCGGGCGTGCTGGCCTGGCCGGCCGCGCATGCCGACGTGATACGCCCGGGCATCATGCTTTATGGCAGCTCGCCGATGGCCGGCGCGACGGCGGCGGATTACGACCTGCGCCCGGCCATGCATCTGAGCGCGCCGATTATCAGCCGGCGGCGCGTCGCCGCCGGTGAACCGATCGGTTACGGCGCGACCTGGCGGGCGCCCGAAGATATGGAAGTCGGCGTGATCGGCATCGGCTACGGCGACGGTTATCCGCGCCACGCGCCGTCGGGCACGCCGGTACTTGTGCGCGGGCGTCGCGCCGCCGTCGTGGGCCGGGTGTCGATGGATATGATCACGATCGATCTGCGCGCCGTGCCCGAGGCCGAAGTGGGCGAGCGAGTCACGCTGTGGGGCCCGGGCCTGCCGGCCGACGAAGTCGCCGCCGCCGCGGGCACCATCGCCTACGAATTGTTTTGCCGGCTTACGCCTCGGGTGGCTTTCGAGGTGGTCTAAGAGAGTGTTTACAAAACTGTTGCGCTTGCCATCTTGGCCCTGCCCGGTGCTCGAAATGCTCACGTATTACCCATACGCTGCGCTTTCTGCGCTCCGGGCGTGCCCAACCTGACGGCGCTCGCTACGTTTTGTAAACATCCTCTGAAATAGCGGGCCGAATTATACTTTCTTCCGCTCAGGCTGATTCTCTCGGCGCCAGTGTGCGCTTGAAGAATGCCAGTTGGTCGCTGCTGGACTGGCGGAAGCCGGCGCCGCGATAGATATCGAAATGGCCGATGCGATAGTGACGCTCGATCACGTTGTCGCCGCCGCGCGCCGCGGCCGCACTCGCGGCTTCGGCGGGCGCGACCGTATCCTCGTCACAGATCTGGATCAGGGTGGGGCAGGTGAGCCGCCCGATTTTCCGGCCCGGACGATAAAGCGCGAGCGTCAGCAGCATGCGGGCACTCATTTCGTTGCGCCAGTCGCCCGGGACGATCGCCCGATAACCCTCGTAGGCGTCTTCGGTGGCCATCGCGGCCAGCCCGCCGGGGCGCGCGACCAGCGGAATACGATAGGGTTCGGCGCCGGCCAGATCCGCCAAGCTGTCGCGCAGGCCGGCGACCACCAACCGCAGCATGTGCCAGAGCCCGTGTCGGTGCAGTGCGTTCCAGACCGCGGCGCGGCCGTCCATCATCGGCCCCTGCGCGCTGATCGCGGCGATCCTTTTGTCGGCCGCGCCGGCGGCGATCACGTGGCCGCCGGAGAACGACGTGCCCCAGAGGGCGATGCGGCCGGCGTCGACACCGTCGATTGCGCGTACGGCGGCGATCGCCGCGGCCCAGTCCGCCATCTGTGCCGATACCGACAGGAGCTGGCGCGGGCGCCCGCCGCTGGCGCCGAAATAGCGATAGTCGAAGACCAGCACGGCAAAGCCGGCATCGGCGAACGCCGTGGCGTAGGGTTCCAGCCCCGCGTCGCGCGTGCCGCCGAGGCCGTGGGCCATGACGATACAGGGCACGCCGGCCGGGCTATCCATGGACTCGTTCTGGGCCGGATAGAACCAGGCCCGGCAGGTCGTGCCCCGACTGTCGAATTCGAAATCCTCGCGATCCACCATGATCGAGCGTTGTTCTCCCTGGGTTGTTTTGCCTTGGCTGTCTCGCCTTATTGGCGCGGCCTCGGTAACCCCCTAGTATGCCCGTTTATCCAGTAAGGCCGAACCCGATGGCCAAGACCAAAACCGTTTTCGTCTGCGATCAGTGCGGCTCGATCCAACCCAAGTGGTCGGGCCAGTGCCCGGACTGCGGCGCCTGGAACACGCTGACCGAGACCGTGCCCGCGGCGCCGTCCAAACCGGGGGCGGTGGCGCCGGTCTCGTTCGGCGATACCACGCCGCGGGTGGTCAAACTCAACGCGGTCAAGCCGCGCGAGACGCCGCGTACGCCGACCGGCCTGAGCGAACTCGATCGCGTGCTGGGCGGCGGCCTGGTGCCGGGTTCGGTGATTCTGATCGGCGGCGATCCGGGCATCGGCAAATCCACGCTGCTGTTGCAGGTGCTGGCCCAGTTGTCGGCGGATATTCCCGCGCTCTACGACACCGGCGAGGAATCCCTCGAGCAGGTGCAGCTCAGAGCTCAGCGGCTCGGCGTGGCCGGGGCGGATTTGGCGGTGCTGGCCGAAACCTGCGTGGAACGGGTGCTGGCTCTGGCCAAACCGGCCGCACCCAGGCTGCTGGTGATCGATTCGATCCAGACCGTGTTCTCGCAGGCGTTGTCGTCGGCGCCGGGCAGCGTGTCGCAGGTGCGCGAATCCGCATCGATGCTGGTGCGTTTTGCCAAGGCCACCGGAACCGCACTGATTCTGATCGGCCATGTGACCAAGGAAGGCACGATCGCGGGGCCGCGGGTGCTGGAGCATATGGTCGATACCGTGCTGTATTTCGAGGCCGAGGCGTCGTCGCGTTTTCGTGTGATTCGGGCGGTGAAGAATCGTTTCGGCGCGGTCAACGAGCTCGGCGTGTTCGCCATGTCCGGTTCGGGCCTCAAGCAGGTCACCAACCCCAGCGCGATCTTTCTTTCGCGGCATGAGACGGCCGTGCCCGGGAGCGCGGTGATGGTCACGCGCGAGGGTTCGCGACCGATGCTGGTCGAAGTCCAGGCGCTGGTCGACGGCTCGGCCTTGCACAACCCGCGGCGGGTCGCGCTCGGGCCCGATTCGCAGCGCCTGGCGATGCTCTTGGCGGTGCTGCACCGGCACGGCGGGATCGCGCTCGGCGATCAGGACGTGTTCGTCAACGTGGTCGGCGGTATGCGTGTCTCCGAAACAGCGGCCGACCTCGCCGTGGTGCTGGCCGCGCTGTCGAGCTTTCGCGATGCCCCGCTCGGCGACAAGCTGATCATCTTCGGCGAGATCGGGCTAGCCGGTGAGATCCGCCCCGTACCCGGCGGCGAGGAGCGCCTCGCCGAGGCCGCCAAGCACGGCTTCACACGGGCGATCGCGCCCAAGGCCAACACCCCGCGCTCACGGCGCGTCGGCGAACTCGAAGTCGTGCCCGTATCGCGTCTGGCCGAGGCGATCGAAGCCGCGATCAGCTGAAATGGCGCCCACGTCGGGCCAAGCTCGATCCGTGGATAAAGACAGGTCACACAAGCGTCGTAAAGAAGAAATTGTCCGCAAATGAACGCCAATAAACGCGAATAAGATAGAAAGTATTCGTTTGCGTTAAAGGAACAACGCCGCAGAAATCGGCGGCGCCACGGACTTATTGACGCGGTTATCGCCGAACCACCATCTGCGTCCATCTGCGGATAGCCTTCAACGAACAACCCGCCAAACCAAGCGAAAACAAAGCTCTCAGGCATTGCCGTCTTGTCGCCCCGCCGCGGGACGGTTTCGACGCTTGATGCGCGGCGGATGCACGCGCACGGTCTGGATCAGGTTGGCGCTGGTTTCGGTGATCTCGAACACGTATTTGCCGATCTTCACCCGTGTGCCGGCCTTGGGGATGGTTTCGGTCTGTTCGGTGATCAGGCCGTTGACGGTGCGCGGTCCGTCTATCGGCAGCTTCCACCCCAGCGCCCGGTTGAGCGCGCGGATCGAGACCGTGCCGTCGACCAGATAGCTGTTTTCGCCGTCCATGGTGACGTTCTTCACCCGGGTCAGCGGGTCGGTGGTGAACTCGCCGACGATCTCCTCGAGAATGTCCTCCAGTGTGGCCAGGCCCTGGATGTCGCCGTATTCATCCACCACGAAGCCGATGCGCCGCTTCTGGTTCTGGAAGTTGAGCAGTTGCTGGTTGAGCGGCGTGTTTTCGGGGATGAAATAGGGCGCGCCCGCCATCGAGACCAGCGTGTCCTGGTCCAGTTCGTTGTTCGTAATCAGCGCCAGCAGGCGTCGCATATGAACGATGCCCTTGATTTCGTCGATCGAGCCGTCGAACAGGGGTAGCCGCGTATGCTGGTTGTGCACCAGTTGCGCCAGGATCTCCGGCCAGGGCTTGCTGATGTCAATGCCCACGATCTCGTTGCGCGGCACCATGATGTCCTCGACCGTCGCTTTCTCCATGTCGAGGATCGACAGCAGCATCTTCTGATGCCGGCGCGGAATCATCGCGCCCGCCTCGGTTACCACCGTGCGCAACTCCTCGGACGACAGGGAATGCCCGGCGGCGTCCTCGGGCGCGACCCGCAGCAGCCAGAGCACGCCGCGTCCGGCCGAATTGAACAGATAGACCACCGGCCAGAACACCCGCAGCAGCGGCCGATAGACGTAGGCCGCGGGATATGCGATACGCTCGGGATAAAGAGCGGACAGCGTCTTGGGCGTGACCTCGGAACATACCAACAAGACAACGGTGAGCGCCGCGGTCGCCACCACCACGCCGAAATCGCCGTACAGCCGGATGCCGATCACCGTCGCCAGCGACGAGGCGATGATGTTGACCAAATTGTTGCCGAGCAGGATCAGGCCGATCAGCTTGTCCGGCGCCTCGAGCATGGCGGCCGCGCGCTTCGCGCCGCCGTGGCCGTTCTTGGCCAAGTGCTTCATGCGATAGCGATTGACAGTCATCAAGCCGGTTTCGGAACCGGAGAAGAACGCCGACAGCGCCAGCATCAGGATGAGGATGCCGAACAGCACCCACAGAGGAATTGTGTCCAAGAGCTACAGGCTCGTGATCAAGTGAATGCGCCGGGCCGATCGCCATGACCGGCGACCGTTTCGGCTGCTACCAATGTTCGCCCAGAATTAGCTCGAGCACCAATTTGCTGCCGAAATACGCCAGCGCCAGCACGACATAGCCGATTGTCACGCCGCGCACGGCCACCCGGCCGCGCCAGCCGTAACGCCAGCGCCCGAACAGCAGGACGGCGAACACCAGCCAGGCGACCACCGAAAGCACGGCCTTATGGGCCAGATGCTGTTCGAACAGGTGATTGATGAACAAGGCGCCGGTCACGATCGCCAGGCTCAGCATGAAAAAGCCGGCGCCGATCAGACGGAACAACAGCGTTTCCATCGTCTGTAGCGGCGGCAGGGTAGTGAACAGCCCCGAGGGCGGATGCTGGCGCAACTGACGATGCTGCAACGACAGCATGGCCGCCTGGACCGCGCCCAGCGTGAGTAGCCCGTAAGCCAGCATGGACAGGATGATATGCGCCTGCAGAGGCCAGGCCAGCGCTTCGCGCGCGCCGTGGGGATCCGGCACCAGCAGGCCCGCGATCGCGCACAGCCCGGCCGCCGGATACATCACCAGCCCCAACGCGCCGACCGAACGCTTGAGCGAGAACAGCCACAACAGCAGCGCGGCCTGCCAGGCGAACAGCGACAGCGCCGAGCCGAGGCCGATGATCATCGCGCCCGTGTGCAGGGTCATATGCACCAGCGCCACGATGTGGACGGCCAGCCCGAGCGCGGCGAGCAGGGTCACGCGCAGATAGGGCGCGCCCGTGGCATGATGCTGGTACACGGCATAGGTCGCCGCCGCGTAGGCGGCCGCGGCGATCAGCACCTCGATGATGACCAACGTCATCGGCGATTAGGCAAGAGCAGCTTCATTGCGCTTATTCTGCCGTATTTGATGATGCGCCTGTTTGACGTTCGTGTGCCGGCTGCCTGTGGCTTGCGTAAGCCGCAATCCCCGAAAGGCTTTTCGGGCCCGTTATAATAGACGCCGTATTACATCGAAGACGCGTTGCCATGTTCGACTCTCTAAGTGATCGCCTCAATCGCAGCCTGAAGACGCTGTCGGGCCGCGGCCGGCTGACCGAGGACAACATCAAGGCCACGTTGCGTGAAGTGCGCATGGCCTTGCTCGAGGCCGACGTGGCGTTGCCCGTGGTCAAGCAGTTCATCGAGGACATCCGCGGGCGCGCGGTCGGCTCCGAGGTGATGACCAGTCTCACGCCCGGCCAGGCGCTGATCAAGATCGTGCGCGACGAGCTCACGCATCTGCTCGGCGAAGCCAACGAATCGCTCGATCTCAAGACCAAGCCGCCGGCGGTCGTGCTCATGGCCGGGTTGCAGGGCTCGGGCAAGACCACCTCGGTGGGCAAGCTGTCGCGCTATCTCAAGCAGCGCGAGAAGAAATCGGTGCTGGTGGTCTCGGCCGACGTCTATCGGCCGGCGGCCATCGATCAGCTCGAGCGCGTGGCGTGCGACGTCGGCGTGGATTTTCATCCCAGTTCGTCGAGCGATAAGCCGAAGAAGATCGCCAAATCGGCGCTGGAAGCGGCGCGTCGCGGCTTCTACGACGTGCTGATCGTGGATACCGCGGGCCGGCTCGGCATCGACGAGAAGATGATGGCCGAGGTGCGCGAGTTGCACGACACCCTCGATCCGATCGAGACCCTGTTCGTGGTCGATTCCATGACCGGCCAGGACGCGGCCAACACCGCCAAGGCCTTCGGCGATGCATTGCCCCTGACCGGGGTGGTGCTGACTAAGGTCGACGGCGACGCCCGCGGCGGCGCGGCGCTGTCGGTGCGCCAGATCACCGGCAAGCCGATCAAGTTCCTCGGCACGGGCGAGAAGCTCGACGCGCTCGAACCCTTTCATCCGGATCGCGTGGCCTCGCGCATTCTGGGCATGGGCGATGTACTGTCGCTGGTCGAGGAGGCCGAGCAGAAGGTCGATAAGGACAAGGCCGAAAAGCTCGCCAAGAAACTCAAGAAGGGCAAGGGTTTCGATCTGGACGATCTGGCCGATCAGTTGCGCCAGATGCAGGAGATGGGCGGTATCGGCGCGCTCATGGAAAAGATGCCCGGCGGCGCCCAGATGCCCAAGGGCATGGCCGCGGCCGCCGACGAAACCCAGGTCAAGCGCATGCTGGCCATCGTCGACTCGATGACCCGACAGGAAAAATCCTTTCCCGACGTGATCAAGGCCTCGCGCAAGCGCCGCATCGCGACCGGTTCGGGCACCCAGGTCCAGGACGTGAACCGCCTGCTCAAGCAGCACACCCAGATGCGCAAGATGATGAAAAAATTCAAGGGCGGCAATATGAAGAAGATGATGCGCGCCATGCAGGGCATGGGTGGCAACATGCCGGGCGGCGCGGGCGGTGGCCCCGGGCTGCCGCCGGGCATGGGCGGCATGGGCCGCTGATCCGGAATCGTCATGGATTGCAGCACTTCCATTTTGCGCGTATTGGCGTAAAATGCGCCTCCTTTAAACCGCGCGCGGATGTATTGCCGCGCGCATATGCACCCTCAACGGCGATTAAACGGCTATGGTCAAAATCCGGCTCGCACGCTCCGGCGCGAAGAAGAAGCCCTTCTATCATATCGTGGTCACGAACAAATCGAATGCGCGGGATGGTCGTTACATCGAGCGTCTCGGTTTCTTCAACCCGGTGGCCGTCGGCGGCGAAGTGCCGCTGCGGCTGGACATCGAGCGCATCGAATACTGGAAGGGCCAGGGCGCGCAGCTGTCCGAGCGCGTGACCAATCTGGTCAAGTTCTTCAACCGCCACGGCGAAGGCCAGGCGGCGGCGCGCGTGGCGCCGCCCGAATCCAAGGCCAAGGAAGCCAAGGGGCAGACGGTGCCGGCCGGCGAGACGGGCGATGTTTCCGAGGCCGCGCCGCAGGGCGAAGCAACCAGTTAGCCGTTCGTGGCCGGTACGGCGCCGCAGCGCCACGTCGTACTCGGCCGCGTGCATGGCCTGTTCGGCGTCCGCGGCTGGGTTAAGGTCTATTCCTATACCCGTCCGGCCGAAGCGATCCTCGGCTACGAACGCTGGTGGATCGGTAACGCGGGCGAGCGGCGCGACTATCGCGTACTTGAGGCCCGCGTCCAGGGCAAGACCTTGGTCGCGCGGCTGGCCGATGCGGATGACGAGCCGTTGCCGGATCGCGATGCCGCGCTCGAGTTGCTCGATCTGGATATCGCGGTCGAGCGCGGCGACCTGCCCGAACCGGAACCCGGCGAGTATTATTGGTTCGATCTCATCGGCTTGAACGTCGTTACCGTCGATGGCCATGATCTCGGCCGCGTCACCGCCATGATGGAAACCGGCGCTAACGACGTGCTGGTGGTGCGAGGCGATCGGGAGCGTCTGATCCCGCTGGTAATCGAACAATTCGTGACCGCGGTGGATCTGGAAGGCGGCACGATTCACGTCGATTGGGACCCGGATTTCTGAGCGCCCGCGGCGAAATATCTTCGGGCATGTCAGACTCGATGATTCCAGCCTAGAACGCCCGTCCGCATGCGCATCGACGCCATTACGCTGTTTCCCGAATGGCTGCTCGAAATCGAGCGCTACGGCGTGGTGGGGCGTGGATTGCGCCAAAACCGCTTGTCGCTGGCGGCCTGGAACCCGCGGGACTACACGAGCGACCCCACGCGCCGCGTGGACGATCGTCCTTATGGCGGCGGGCCGGGCATGGTGATGCAAAGCGCGCCACTGGCGGCTACGCTGGAAGCGATCGAGCGGGCCCGGGGCGCATCGGCGCCGGTGCTGTTGATGTCGCCGCAGGGCGAGCGCTTCGATCAGCGCTGGGCCGAGCGGCTCGCGGCGGGGTCGGGTTTCGTGCTCGTCTGCGGCCGCTACGAAGGCATCGACCAGCGTTTCATCGACCGGCATGCCGATGCCGAGCTCTCGGCCGGCGACATGGTGCTTTCGGGCGGTGAACTGCCGGCGATGATGATCATCGATGCTGTGGCGCGCTTGATTGCCGGTGTGCTCGGCGACGCGCGCTCGGCGGCCGAGGACTCGTTCGCGAACGCGATTCTCGATCATCCGCACTACACGCGCCCGCCCGCGGACGAGGCTGGCGCCGTGCCCGATATTTTGTTGTCGGGCGATCATGCCCGGATCGCCCGCTGGCGGGAAAAGCAGGCGTTGGGCCGGACTTGGCTGCGGCGGCCCGATCTGCTCGACGCGATCGAGCTGGATCAACGACAACAGGCACTCCTGACCGAATTCGTCGCCGAATATGCCGAGCGCGTACCGCGACCGTAATAAATCGTCGGCAATGCGATTTCGGGGG
>NZ_DASSKM010000007.1:0-8349 GCF_035690525.1 Salinisphaera sp. | reverse complement strand
GTATCAGGTCAACGGCCCGGTCAACGTCAACCGGCTACTGTCGCTGCAGGGCCGGGTCGACCGGCCGGATCTGAAATATCCGGCGTTCAATCCAAGCCTGTCCGGCGCGCTGGCGCCCTTTGGCGATCTGTTCGCCGAGATTCGCTCGAACGACGTGCTGCTGCACCACCCCTTCGATTCGTTCCTGCCGGTGATCGATTTCGTGCGTCGTGCGGCCTCGGACCCGAAAGTGCTGGCGATAAAGCAAACCCTGTATCGCACCGGCTCGCAGTCGGCGGTCGTGGACGGCCTGGTCGAGGCCGCGCGGGCGGGCAAGGAAGTGACGGTGGTGGTCGAGCTGCGCGCGCGCTTCGACGAGGCCGACAACATCGAGCTCGCCAACCGGCTGCAAGAGGCTGGTGCACACGTGGTCTACGGCGTGGTCGGCTATAAGACGCACGCCAAGATGACGCTGATCGTGCGCCGCGAGGCCGATGGGCTGCACAACTACGTGCACATGGGCACCGGTAACTACCATCCCAAGACCGCGCGCTTGTATACCGACTACGGCTTGCTGTCCTGCGACGGGCCACTCGGCAACGATGTGCACGAGATTTTTCTGCAACTGACCAGCCTGGGCAAAGTCAGCGGGCTCGAGCGCATCGTGGATGCGCCGTTCCGGCTGCACGAAACGATCATCGAGAAGATCGGGCGCGAGGCCAGGGCGGCGGCCGCGGGCCGCAAGGCCTGGATCGTGGCCAAGATGAATGCGCTGGCCGAGCCGGGCGTGATCCGGGCGCTGTACGCGGCATCGGCCGCCGGCGTGCGGATCGATCTCATCGTGCGCGGCGTTTGCTGTTTGCGTCCTGGCGTGCCCGGGGTGTCGGACAACATCCGCGTGCGCTCGATCGTGGGCCGGTTTCTCGAGCATGCGCGAGTATTCCATTTTGCCGCCGACGGGGCGCCTGAACTGTATCTGTCGAGCGCCGACTGGATGGAGCGTAACTTCTTCCGCCGGGTGGAAATCTGCTTTCCCGTGACCTCGCGCCCGGTATATCATCGGGTCGAGCGCGAGCTGGCGCTCTACCTTGCCGACAACAGCAGTGCCTGGTTGCTCGGCGAGGATGGGCGCTATACAAAGGCGCGGCCGACGGGGGATGAGCCCGTGGTGTCGGTGCAGAAGCGTCTCATGAGGGGGCCGGAGTAGGACCATCGCCGCGGCAGGTCATGAACCCTTGTCGTCGGCCGTGGTCCCAAGCGAGAGACCGTGGCCCGGCGCGGCCGGCCACCCGATCCAGCGAACCGCCACGCGGTTCGACCCGCAAAGGAAACGATCAGCATGAAACGATGGATGACTGTACTCGCCGCCGTATTGATGGTGGCCGCCGGCAGTCTGACGACGACCGGCACCGCGCTCGCCGCCAGCGAGCCCGACGACATCATGAATAACGCGACGAGCGTGCTCGATCAGTTCGTCAACATTCCCGAAAACAAGATTCCCTCGGCGCTGCTGCAACAAGCGTACGGCATCGCGGTGATTCCGAGCGTGTTCAAGGCCGGCTTCATCGGCGGCGTGCAGTACGGCAAAGGGGTGCTTTCGGTGCGCACGTCCGACGGGAGTTGGTCGGACCCCACGTTCATCAAGCTGTATGGCGGTTCGTTCGGCTTCCAGGCCGGCGTATCTTCGACCGATCTGATTTTGGTGTTCAAAACCCGCCGCAGCGTCGATCGGCTGGCTGATGGCGAGTTCACGCTCGGCGCCGACGCCTCGGTGGCGGCCGGGCCGGTCGGGCGCCGGGCGGGCGCATCGACCAATCTGAGTTTCGATGCCGAGGTCTATTCCTATTCACGCTCGCGCGGCCTATTCGCCGGCGTCGCGCTCAACGGCGCGCGTCTCGGTATCGCCCAGGACGCCAATTGGCTGTATTACGACCAGGCCGGCATCGACGCCCGTACCCTGCTCAACCGCAGCAGCGGTTCGAATCTGCCGCAATCGGGCCAGCGTTTCATCTACACGCTCAACCAGTATATGCCGGCTTCGAACGATCAATTCCATTATGGCTCGAACACCGGCGGCGGCAGCATGAACAGCGGCTACACCGGCGCCGGCAGCAATAGGTCGGCGAATTCGCAGGGCTATGGCCAGACTTATGGCCAAACCACGCCCTACAACGGCGGCGCCGGCGGCGGCGTGACGGTGCAACAGAACGGCAACGTGAACGGCGCGTCGAACTACGGCAGTGGCAGCTACAACAATGGCGCCGCCAACAACAACAGCTATAACAGCCGGCAAAATGGCGGTACGGGCAGCAACGGCTATTGAGGATACTGCTTAAACGACCGCTGCGCGATATCGCGCTCATCGCCGTCGTCGTCGCCCTGGCGCCGGCGGCGGTGCTGCTCGTCTTGCGGGTGATCAATCCGCCGGCGAGCGCCTTCATGACGCTGACCGCGGTCAGGCTGCATGCCGAGCATCCCGAGGCCGAAATCAGCCAGGACTGGGTCGGCCTCGACGCCATCGCGTCGTGCATGCCGCTCGCCGCGGTCGCCGGGGAGGATCAAACCTTTCCCACCAACCACGGTTTCGTCTGGTCCGCGATCGAGCGCGCCATCAAGCACAACGCCAACGGCGGCACGGTGCACGGCGCGAGCACCATCACCCAGCAGACCGCCAAGAATCTTTTTCTGTGGCCGGCCAAAAGCTATATCCGCAAGGGTATCGAGGCTTATATCACGCTCTGGATGGACCTGCTGTGGTCCAAGCGACGGGTAATGGAGGTCTATCTCAACGTCGCCCAGTTCAGCGATACGGTGTTCGGCGTTCAGGCCGCGGCCAAACAGTTGTTCCATACCGACGCGGCGGATCTGTCGCGCCGTCAGTGCGCGGTGCTTGCCGCCGTGTTGCCGGCGCCGAGCGAATACGACGCGGCCAATCCGAGCAGCTACGTGGCCGGCCGCCGGGCCTGGATTCTGCGTCAAATGCGGCATCTGGGGCCGCATTATCTGGACGAGGCCCTGGGGATGGATTAAGTGTAGAATACATGAGTCAATTGCGGCGGTGGCACGGCTGGCCGCGTTTTCGTTTCAATCGTCATTTTGGTCATGCTGACAACCAGCGAGTTCAAACCCGCGTTTTGGCTGCGTAACCCGCACGCCCAGACTCTGTTCGCATCGCTGATGCGCAGCCTGCCGCCGCTCGCGGTCGAGGCCGAGCGGCTGGAACTCGACGACGGCGATTACATCGATCTGTCGTGGCTGCCGGCGGCCGGGCTGGCCGAGGATGCGCCGCTGGTGGTGGTGCTGCACGGTCTCAACGGTTCGCTCGAATCCAAGTATGCGCGCGGCTTGTTGCGTGAAGTCGCCGCCCATGGCGGGCGCGGCGTGCTCATGCATTTTCGCGGCGCATCGAAGCCCAACCGGCTCTCGCGTTCCTATCATTCGGGCGAAACCGGCGATCTCGGCATTGTGCTGGCGCGCCTGCGCGAACGCTACCCGCAGGCGCCGCTGGCCGCGGCCGGCTATTCGCTGGGCGGTAACGTGCTGCTCAAGTATCTGGGCGAGCAGGGCAGCGAGTCGCTGTTGACCTGCGCGGCCGCGACGTCCGTGCCCTACGATCTCAAGACCTGTGCCTATGCGGTGCAGCGGGGTTTGTCGCGTATCTATCAGGCGCACTTGATCAACGGCATGCGCGAGATCGTCGAGGCCAAGATCCGCGACGGCATCATCGAGCCATTACCTGATCTGCATCGTCTGCGTGATTTTCCGAGCTTCGACAACGCGGTCACCGCGCCGCTCAACGGCTTCGCCGACGCCTACGACTATTACGCGCGGGCGAGCAGCCGTTCGTTTCTCAAAGGTATCCGCACGCCCACGCTGATCCTGCACGCCCGGGACGATCCGTTCATGTCGCCCGATGTGGTGCCGCGCGCGGACGAGCTGTCCGATGCGATCCGGTTCGAACTGTCGGAGAACGGCGGCCACGTCGGGTTCGTGTCGGCCGGGCGTTTCGGTGCGCCGGTCTACTGGCTGGAAGAACGTATTCCGAGCTATTTTCGTGGGCGCCTGCCGGGTTTCGAACCCGCCGCCGAGGACAGTGCCGTTGGCGAGACCGGATAGGCCGGCGCGTCGCGGCCTGGTTGTGCCCGGGCAGGCTGGACGCATGCCGTATGCTTGGGCGCGAATTACAACCACCCGATCTTTTGATGAGTAATCGACAGACGGCGCCGGCGCCGCAATCGGTGACGGATTATCGTCGCTGTTTCGAGGCCGCGCTCGGCTTGCCTTTTACCGGGGGCAACCGGATCGAGCCGTTGGTTAACGGCTGCCGGATCTTCCCGGCCATGATCGAGGCGATCGAAGCGGCCGAGGAATCGATCGATTTCCTTACCTTCATTTACTGGCAGGGCGGGGTCGCCGAGCAATTCGGCGCGGCGCTGGCCGAGCGCGCGCGGGCCGGGGTGGCGGTGCGCGTTCTGCTGGATGCGTTCGGCGCGCACAGTATGCCGGCCTCGGTGCTCGATCAGTTGGCCGAGGCCGGCGCGCAGATCGCCTGGTTTCGCCCCAAGGCGCGCTGGCGCATCTGGCAAATCGACAACCGCACCCACCGCAAGATTCTGATCGTCGACGATCGCGTCGGCTTCACCGGCGGGGTCGGCATCGCCGCGGAATGGGAGGGCGACGCCCGCGGTCCGAACGAATGGCGCGAGACCCACTTCCGCATGACCGGGCCGGTCATCGACGGATTACGCGGCGCCTTTCTTTCGAACTGGATCGAGGCCGGCCAACCCGGTTTCGAACAGCGCCGTTCGTATGCGCCGCAACCCGCGACCGGCGACGCGGCGGTGCAGGTCATCCGGACCTCGGCGGCCGTGAACTACAGCGACATCGCCACCCTGTTCCGGCTGGCGCTGACCGTCGCCCAGCACCGCATCCGCATCGCGACCGGCTATTTCGTGCCCGACGCCGATACCATCTCGCTAATGCGCGCGGCCGCCAAGCGCGGCGTGGTGGTGGAAGTGCTCATGCCGGGCCCGCATACCGATTCCAAAATCGCGCGCATGGCCGGCGAGGATACCTTCGCGACGCTGTTGGAAGCCGGCGTGCGCCTGTATCGGTTCCAGCCGACCATGCTGCATACCAAAATGGTGCTGCTGGACGAGTCGCTGGTCATGGTCGGCTCGGCCAACTTCAATCATCGCTCCATGGGCAAGGACGATGAAATTGCGGTGGTGGTGATCGATAACGCGCTGGTGGCCGGGCTGTCGGCGGACTACGATCATGACCTGACGCGCGCCGAACGCGTCGATGCCGATGCCTGGTCGCAACGCGGCGTCTGGCAACGGCTGCGTGAACTCGTGGGCCGGCTGCTCAGCCCGCAGGCCTGAGGCGGACCGCGACGTTCGCCCTTCGAGCCCTAAAGCGCGTCGCGGTCGGTTTCGCCGGTGCGGATGCGCACCACCTGTTCGAGATCGTGCACGAAGATCTTGCCGTCGCCGATTTGGCCGGTCTTGGCCGCGCCGATGATGGCGTCCACCACCGCGTCGAGCCGGTCTTCGTCGACCGCGACCTCGAGCTTGACCTTGGGCAGGAAATCGACTGCGTATTCGGCGCCGCGATAGAGCTCGGTGTGGCCTTTCTGCCGGCCGAAACCACGGACTTCGCTCATCGTCGTGCCGTGCACGCCGACCTCGGCGAGAGCCTCGCGAACGTCGTCCATGCGAAACGGCTTGATGACCGCGGTGACCATTTTCATCTCGTGTACTCCTCTGGCGCTGTGCCGGCGAGTCTACATGCCGGCGCTCTGTAGCGCATAGCCGCGGCGATCCGCGCGCCGCCAGTGTGTATCGATGGGCGCATCGATCTACAGGTCGTAGGCTTGCTCGTCGTGCAGCGCCAGATCCAGACCCGCCTGCTCGGACTCCGCGTCCACCCGCAGGCCGATGATCGCCTTGAGTGCCATGAGGATGATGAAGGTGACGACGGCGCAGTAGACAACGGTCACCGCAACGCCGGCGGCCTGGATACCGATCTGGACGAGGATACTGCCGCCGGCGTTGTCGGAGACGCCCACACCGCCCAGGCTCTTGGCCGAAAACACGCCGGTCAGCAGGGCGCCGACGATACCGGCGACGCCGTGCACGCCGAAGGCGTCCAGCGAATCGTCATAACCCAGCCGCGTCTTGATCAGCGTGACCGCGTAGAAGGCGAAGAAGCCGCCGCCGACGCCGATCGCGATCGAGCCCATCGGGCCGACGAAGCCCGACGCCGGCGTGATCGCGACCAGACCGGCGACCGCGCCCGAGCAAATGCCGAGCACGCTCGGCTTGCCGGGGCCGCCCCACTCGAGAAACATCCAGGTGAGCGCCGCGGCCGCGGTCGCGAGTTGAGTCACGAACATCGCCATGCCGGCGGTGCCGTCGGCGGCCAGTTCGCTGCCCGCGTTGAAGCCGAACCAGCCGACCCACAGCATCGAGGCCCCCATCAGCGTGTAGCCAAGGTTGTGCGGGCGCATCATGGTTCTGGGATAGCCGTTGCGCCGGCCCAGCACCAGGGCCGCGACCAGGCCGGCCATGCCGGCATTGATGTGCACCACGGTGCCGCCGGCGAAATCCTGCACCCCCAGGCCGCCGAGAAAGCCGCCGCCCCAGACCCAGTGCGCGATCGGGGTGTAGACCAGCGTCACCCACAAGCCGATGAACCACAGCATCGCCGAGAACTTCATGCGCTCGACGAAGGCGCCGACGATCAAGGCCGGGGCGATGATGGCGAACGTGAGCTGGAAGGTGGCGAACACGGTTTCCGGAATCGTGCCCGACAGGCTGTCCGCGTCCACGCCCGCCATGAACGCCTTGGACAGACCGCCCCAGATCATGCCGTCGCCGCCGAAGGCCACGCTGTAGCCCCACAGCGCCCAGATCAGCGTCACCAGACAGCAGATCGCGAAGCACTGCATGAGCACCGACAGCAGGTTCTTGGCCCGCACCATGCCGCCGTAGAACAGCGCCAGCCCCGGGATGGTCATGAACAGCACCAGCGCGGTCGCGGTGAGCATCCAAGCGGTATCGCCGGCGCTGAGCGCGGGCGCGTTGTCCCGGGCCAGCGCCAGTCCCGGCGCCGACAGCGCGGCCAGGCCGAAGCCGGCGGGTTTCCATAGGAGATGTTTCGACATGAGGCTACCTTTTTTGATATCCGCGCACGGGCGGCGACCGTTGCACCGGTCCGGGTCAAGCACGGTTTGTGCCAGGTGTTCCAGGGGCTGTTGCCGTTTCATACGACGCCGCGCCGGCGGCCATTTTGTCGCAATACAAGGCGCAGCGAGCGTGCGGTAACGGGTTACCGTAGCGAGGTGCAACGCAGGGTTGCGGCAAAATGGCCCCGGCCCTTCGGGTTGCGGCCCCAAATCGCGCCATCCGGCGTTGCAGAGCTTGACCGCAGAATGACTGCGGCCGGCGCTCTGCGTCTTGGCTGACACGATTTGGGGTTGCAACGCGGGGCCGTATGAAGCGGCAACAGCCCCTAGAGCGCGTCCCGACCGGTCTCGCCGGTACGGATACGGATCGCCTGCCCGAGTTCGAAGACGAAGATTTTGCCGTCGCCGATTTTCCCGGTGCGCGCCGCCTTGGAGATGGCCTCCACGGCGGCTTCCAAAGCCGGTTCCTCGATCGCCACCTCGATCCTGACCTTGGGCAGAAAGTCGACGACATACTCGGCGCCGCGATACAGCTCGGTGTGACCCTTCTGGCGGCCGAAGCCCTTGACCTCGGCGACCGTGATGCCCTGTACCCCCACTTCGGACAACGCTTCACGGACCTCGTCGAGCTTGAACGGCTTGATGATGGCGGTGATCAATTTCATAACGGGCTCCTGTGACGCATGCATGGGCGATCGCCGCCGGGCGATCGTCGGAATACGCCTAGCACTCACCGTGCCAGCTTCGCGCGGCCGGGCCCGCGGCCGCCGCCCGGCAAGAAAACCGAGATGGTCGCTTTGCGCGCGAGGGCGCATCGATGCATGCTTGTATAGAGTCTTTCCAGAGCATCCGATATGCGTTCCATCGAAGACATGGCCGCGCGGCTGGCCAATGCCTTGCCGCCCCAGGTCGCGCCGCTGCGCGAAGAGCTCAAGGCGAACTTTCGGGCCGTGCTGTCCAGCCAGCTCGCCGAGCTGGATCTGGTGCCGCGCGAAGAGTTTGAAGCCACGCGCGAGATGCTCACGCACGCGCGCAAGCGCCTGACCGAACTGGAGAAACGAGTCGCGGAACTGGAATCGCATGACGACGCGGGCTGAAGTATTGGCCGCCAATCGCGACGGCCTGGCCGCCTGATCCGTGGCGCTGGCCACCGTGTACAGCCGGGCGCAGACCGGCTTGAT
>NZ_DASSKM010000006.1:0-5123 GCF_035690525.1 Salinisphaera sp. | reverse complement strand
GGGCTTGTTGCAGATCGCGAGCGTCGCGAGATAGCCGGCGCCGGCGTCTAGACCGTTGGCATAGCGCAGCGCGGCCAGCGTGTCGGCGGTCTCGCCGGACTGGCTCAGGGTGACGAACAGGCAGTTTTTGGGCACCACCGGGTCGCGGTAGCGGTACTCGCTGGCCAGTTCGACGTTGCAGGGGATGCGGGCCTCGGCTTCGATCCAGTAGCGGGCGACCATGCCGGCGTGGCTGCTGGTACCGCAGGCCACGATATGCACCGCCTCCACGCCGGCCAGCAGCGCCTCGACCCCGGGGCCGATACTCGAAGCCAGCACGCCGGTGTCGGAAAGCCGGCCCTGCCAGGTGTCGGCGAGCGCGCGCGGTTGCTCATGGATTTCCTTGAGCATGAAGTGCCGGTAGCCGCCTTTTTCGCTCGCCTCGGCCGACAGGCCGGACTCCTGCACCGGACGCTCCAGCACCCGGCCTTCGGCGTCGGTGACTTCGAATCCGGCCGGGGTCAGCGTGACGATGTCGCCTTCCTCGAGATAAACGAAGCGGCGCGTGACCGGCAGCAGCGCGGCCACGTCGGAGGCCACGAAATGCTCGCCGATGCCCACGCCGAGCACCAGCGGCGAGCCGCTGCGGGTGGCCACGAGCGTATCCGGGTCGCCGGCCGCGACCACCGCGAGCGCATAGGCGCCGTGCAGTTCGGCCACGGCGCGGCGCACCGCCTCGGCCAGCGTGGCCGAAGCGGCGCGATAGCTGTCGATCAGATGGGCGACGACTTCGGTATCGGTCTGCGAATCGAAGCGATAGCCGGCTTCATGCAGGCGCGCGCGCAACGCCTCGTGATTCTCGATGATGCCGTTGTGCACCACCGCCACGCGGTCGTTGGATACGTGCGGATGAGCGTTGGTCTCGCTGACGCCGCCGTGGGTGGCCCAGCGGGTATGGGCGATGCCGAGCGTGCCCGGGTTGTGTTCGCCCAGGCACGCCGTCAGCGCCGCCACTTTGCCCACCGCCCGGGTACGCTCGATCCGGCCGTTTTCCACCAGCGCCATGCCGGCGGAGTCGTAGCCGCGATATTCTAGGCGGCGCAATCCCTCGAGCAGGATCGGCGCCACGTTGCGCTGGGCGCTGGCTCCGACGATTCCGCACATGGTGGTCTCCCTGGGACGACTATTGGGCGGGCTATTGATGGCCCGGCGTGTGTTTCTTCGGCCGTTGCCAGCCGTCGACGGTGGTCTGGCGCGCCCGGCCGAGGGTGAGCTTGCCGGCCGGGGCGTTTCGGGTGAGGGTCGTGCCGGCGCCGATGGTCGCGCCTTTTTCGACCGTAACCGGCGCGACGAGCTGGCAGTCCGAGCCGATGAAGGCGTCGTCGCCGATGGTGGTGACGTACTTGTTCGCGCCGTCGTAGTTGCAGGTGATCACGCCGGCGCCGATGTTGACGTCGCGCCCCACCCGGGTGTCGCCGACATAGCTTAAGTGGTTGATCTTGCTGCCTTCGCCTACCTCGACCTTTTTCGTTTCGACAAAATTGCCGATCTTGGCGCGATCGGCGACCCGCGTATCCGGCCGCAGCCGCGCGAACGGGCCGATCTGGCAGCGGGCGCCGATATGCGCGTGCTCGATGACGGTATGCGAGGCGACTAGCGTGTGATCCGCGATCACGCAGTGGCGCAGCACGCAGTTCGGGCCGATGCTCACGCCGTCGCCGAGCACCACGTCGCCTTCGATCACGACGTTGACATCGATGCTGGTATCGCGCCCGGCGCGCAGGCTGCCGCGCAGATCGAAGCGGTCCGGATCGCGCAGCGTCAAGCCCTGGGCCATCAGGGTCTCGGCCTGGCGGCGCTGATAAAGACGTTCGGCACGCGACAAATCGAGCCGGTTGTTGATGCCCTGGGTCTCGGCGACCGTGCCGGCCTGCCCGGCGACCACCGCGATGCCGTCGGCGGCGGCGAGGCCGATGCAATCGGTTAGATAATATTCGCCCTGGGCGTTGCGGTTGGTCAGGCGCGCCAGCCAGTCGCGCAGATGCCGCGCCTGGGCGCACAGCAAGCCGGTATTGGTCTCCTGAATATGCTTTTGTTCGCGGCTGGCGTCCTTGTCTTCGACGATGCCGACGACGCGGTTCTCGTCGTTGCGTAGAACGCGCCCATAGCCGGCCGGGTTGTCGAGCACGACGGTCAGCAAGGCGAGCTTGTCCTCGCCCGCGGCCGCCGCCAGATGCGACAACGTGGCCGCGCGCACCAACGGCACGTCGCCGTAAAGCACGAGCACGCGCGCGTCGTCGGGAATTGCGTCCATGGCCTGCGATACGGCATGGCCGGTGCCGAGCTGCTCGGCTTGGTGGACCCAGTTCACATCCAGATAACCGAGCGCCGACTGCACGGCCTGCCCGCCGTGGCCGTAAACCACATGAATACGATCCGGATCGAGCGTCTGGGCGGCCTCGACCACGTGCTTGAGCAACGGCCGGTCGCCCAGCGGCTGCAGCACTTTCGGCCATGCCGAATTCATGCGTTTGCCCTGGCCGGCCGCCAGAATGACGATATGCAGACTCATTGCGCGATAATCCCCGGATCGGCTCGCTGGCGCGACTATACCGCCGAAGCGGCGACCGGCGTAACCACCGGCTGCCGGCCCAGCCGCGCGGCCACCCAGTCGGGCAGCGTTTCGGCGCTCCAAAGACTGCGATGCAGCCAGTCCAGCCGCTCGGGATCGGCGAGCAGATCGCGCTGTTCGCGAACGCTGAGGCCGTCCGGACCGTCGTTGAGCGCGCGCCGGGCAAGCTCGTCGCGATAGCTGGCCAACCCGGGCTCAAGCCGGCGCGGGCCGCCCTGCAGACCGATGTGCAACGCGGACAACCCCGGATCGACCACGATATCGGCGAAATCCGCCTCGGCGGTTTCGGCCTCGATCTCGATCACCCGCCGCAACTCGGCCGGCGGGTTGTCCTCCTCGGGGATCAGTTGCAGCCCGTTGTTGCGCATCCAGATGCCGATATCCACACGCGAGGTGATCACCGTGATCACGGGTGCTATGAACAGCGGCACCAGGATCGGCAGCAGCCACGGGAAGAATCCCGGCGTGTAGATATAAAGCACGGCGCCCCAGGCCGCCGCCAGCAGCATGCCGGGCAGGTGGAAGCGAATCGCCGCCAGCCACGGCACCCGGGCATCGGCCCGTTGCTGGCTGTTCCATTTGACCTGCTTGCCGATGAGCGTGGTGAATACGAACAACGTATGTGACAGCATGCGTACCGGCGCTAGCAGCGACGTCAGCACGATCTCGATCAGGGTGGAGCCGATCAGATTGCCCACGCCGCCGAAATCCTTCTGCCGGCCGCGCGCGATGATCATCGCCATGCCCAGAATCTTGGGCAGGAACAGAACCACCATCGTGGCGCAGAACAAACTGACCGCCCAGATCGGCTGCCAGACCGGCCAGGACGGAAACAGCGCGCCGGGCGAGGGAAAATAATCCGGCGTCTTCAACGCCTCCATCACCGCCTCGCTCGAGGACAGCACGAGAAACACGAACCAGATCGCGGCCGAGGTATAGGCCATCACGCCGTTGGCGAACAAGGCCCGATGCGCCGGCGCCAGATTATCCGAGAACAGCAGGCGCAGATGCTGGATGTTGCCCTGGCACCAGCGCCGGTCGCGCCC
Organism: Salinisphaera sp.; assembly: GCF_035690525.1. GTDB lineage: Bacteria > Pseudomonadota > Gammaproteobacteria > Nevskiales > Salinisphaeraceae > Salinisphaera. The sequence goes on along the minus strand of NZ_DASSKM010000006.1, from coordinate 1,466 downwards.
GAGTTCGTCGATCAGCGTCGGCGGGACTTCCTCGTAGCTGCCCGGCAGATCGTAGGCGATATAGACGCCCCAGCCGGCCCGGCGCATGAGCGCGGCCTCGACGAAATCGTGCGACAGGATCTCGCCCGACAGCGCGCCGCGCCCGGGCAGCCTGGGCAGTGCACAGTGCGCCATGAACGGCGCGATGCGGATGATCGCGTTGTGGCCCCAGTAGTGCGCGTTGTCGAGATGCCAGTAGTGCAGGCCGGCGGCGAACATACGGCCGTACACACGGGTCGCGAATTGCTGCACGCGCGCCAGAAAACTCGATCGATTGACCGCGGTCGGCGGGGTCTGGATCAAGCCGGCGCTCGGATTGGCCTGCATCCGATCGACCATCGCGGTCAGCGTCGGCCCGACCATGAGCGAATCGGCGTCCAGCACGATCATGTAGCGATAGTGCCCGCCCCAGCGACGACAGAAATCGGCCAGATTGCCGCTCTTGCGCTTTACCCGCGCGCGACGGCGGCGATAGAACAGCCGATCGAAGGCGCCCAGCCGCCGGCAGGCGTCCACCCAGGCGCGTTCTTCCGCGGCAATGGTGTCGGGCTTGATCGAATCGCTGAGGACGAAGAAGTCGAATTCGTCGAGCCGCCCGGTCGCCTGTAGCGATTCGTAGATGGCGCTCAGCCCGGCGAACGTACGCGCGACCTCCTCTTCGTAAATCGGCATGACGATCGCGGTGCGCACGTACTCTTTTTCCGCCGGCGGCGGCGCCGGGTCGGCCGAAATCCGGTATTTGTCGCCCCGCCAGAGCACGAAGAACCCGGCCATGGCGGTCCAGAAGCCGACCAGAATCCAGGCGAACAGCAACGCGCCGAGCGCCAGGATGACCGCTTCCAACCCCGACTTGCCTTGGTGCGGCAGGGTCGTGAGCATGTAGAACGTGGCCCCGGCCGCCGGCAGGGCCACGAGGAAGAACAGAAATGCCTGGCGCAGGCGCACGATGTTGCGCAGACGGCTCGGCACCGCTTTGGGCAGGCGCCGGCGGCGTTCGATGCTCGGCATGACCCGCGCCATAAAACGCCACGGCCGCCGGTCCATGTTCGCCGGCGACATCGACCAGCGGTTGAGCCGCGGCATCGAGGCGCCGCGGTAGCCGCCCCCGCCCACCGCATGGCGACGTTCGGCCAGATGCGGATAGGCCGCTTCGATACGCGCGGCGAGCGCGGCTTCCCCACGCTCGCCGTGGTCGCCGGCCAACCCGTCGTAGAGCCGCTCGATGGCATCGGCGTGGGTGGCGGGCTCGGCCGCGGCCACGTATTCGCGCAGTTCACGTTGTCGCCCGGGATCGAGATTAAGCCCGCTCAGATAGGCATCGATCCGGCCGAGCGGCGTATCAAGGGCATCGTTCGTACAGCTCACGGCGTCGCCAGCAGATAGCTCCAGGTCTCGGTCAGACCGCCGCCGTTGGCGTCGGCCAGATA
>NZ_DASSKM010000005.1:0-33866 GCF_035690525.1 Salinisphaera sp. | reverse complement strand
GGGTGCACAAGACGCTACAGAGCTTTGCCAGCCGCGATATTTTCGCGCTGGGCGACTGTGCCGCCATCGACGGCGGGCAAGCGCCGCCGACGGCACAGGCCGCCAGTGAGCAGGCCACCCACCTCGCGCGCGAACTGCCGCGCTATTGCGCCGGCCAGTGCACCGACAACACGCCGCGCGCCTTCGAATATCAGCACAAGGGCACCTTGATGTCGCTGGGCTCGGCCGGCGCGGTCGGGCGTCTGCGCGGCGGGCTGGGCAGCGATCTGCAGGTTCGCGGCCGGCTTGCCGCGGCGGCCTATCGTGGCTTGGAGCGCCAGCACGAGATGATCGTGCTCGGCACGGCGCGCGGTAGCAAACGCCTGCTCTCGGAACTGTTCTCGTCCGGTCACGGGCCGCGAATCAAGGTTCATTAGCGGGGAGCATCGGCTCGAGCGCGCTCCACGTATTTGGTTTTCAAACGCATACGCTGTAGCCATGTTGGGTAGTTCGCGTCAATACTGGGTCGCCGTGGTCGATGACGACCCCGGATTCGCCATGTCCACCGCCGCGCTTCTGAATAGCGATGGTTTCGATACCCGACTATTTGATTGCGCCGAATCGTTCATCGCGGCTCGAGACACGCCGCCGTTTTGCTGCATCATGGTGGATTGGGTGCTGCCGGGCATGAATGGCCCCACGCTGTGCGAGCGCCTGGCGGCGCAGGAATCCCACCCGCCGCTCATCCTCATGAGCGGTACCATGTTCAACGAGCACGACTTGGAGCAGCGTTCGCCGTTGGGGATCGAGTTCCTGCGCAAGCCGTTCGATCCGGAAGGGCTGTTGGCGCAACTGTCGAGCTTGTGCGGGCGAAGCGCGTAAGCGGTTGTTAAAAATAAGTAATACCAATCTTTATAAAATTCATCGATTGCTGCGAAGAAAAATTTATCCGCCAATAAACGCCAATAAACGCCAATAAACGCGAATGAAAGCAACTGTAGGTCGGGTTAGCGCGCAGCGCGTAATCCGACGCCCAAGCGAAGCATGGCCGCCGTGTTTTGTCGGATTACGGCTAACGCCTAATCCGACCTACGCGGATTGATACGTGGTGTTTTTAATGCCCCCGGCCGGGGCGACGAGCACCCGTAGGTCGGATTAGCGCGCAGCGCGTAATCCGACGCTTAACTAGCCGCCGCGGCCAGCGCCGATTGCGGGGCACGCGCGCACCTACCCGGATTTCCCCGTGATAGTTCGCCGTAATGGCTCAAATACATAAGGGTTTGCCCGGACAGACGACCCGCGCCGGCGCCGACCACACTCGACTTCGGCTCCACGGCGAGCGGCGCGTCCCGCTTGCCCGCAACCCGACGGTGATTCGATGTCCAAACACGATCTACTGCCCCATAGGCGCGACCGGCTCCCGGCCCGGACCACGCGCGACCGGCTTCCCGCCGGCACCGAAGGCGCGCTGGGTTTCGCGGCCGGGCTGGCTGTGGCCGGCGGCTTCTGGCTCGGCCGGCGCCTGAGCCGCGCGCTGCCCACCGGGCGCGGTCATCCGGCCAAGCATCGGGCGCTCGACAGCGCCGCCGCGCTGGCCCAGCGCAAGATTCCGCTGGAGTCCATGAATACCTATCTCAACGGCTTTCATATGTATGCCGACGACATGGGCCGCCAGGTCGAGGCCAGTCATTTCTGCATGCATCTGGCGCCGGACCTGCATCAGTGCGTGATCTTCGATTCCAACGCCAATAATGCGCGGCTGATCGGCATCGAATACATTATCAGCGCCGAGCGTTACGAGCGCCTGCCCGACGACGAGAAACAGCTCTGGCACAGCCATCACTACGAGATCAAGTCGGGCCAACTGGTCGCCCCCGGCATCCCCGAGCGGGCCGAACGCGCGTATTTCGAGGATCTGGTGACGACTTACGGCAAGACCTTTCACACCTGGCAGGTCGATCGCGACGATTTCCCCTACGGCGTGCCGCAACTGATGATGGCGTTCACCGGCGACGGCCAGGTCGATCGCGACAAACTGGCCGAGCGGGACAAACGCCTGGGCGTGGACAGCGATAAGCGCCGGGCCAAGCGGGCCGATATTCCGATGCCGCGCGTGCATCCGCAGGCCAACTGCTGGCAAAGCGGCCAGAGCGTGCAGACGACACGCCAACAATGCGCCTTCCATCGCACCGACGGCGGCAGCGACGGCTGAGAGCGGCGCGGCACTTCTCATTTTCGAAGGATCGAGCCCATGAGTGACCAGCATTTCCCCGAACAGAGCCAGTCGAAGCAGCCGGGCGACGAACACGCGATGCAGCCGGAGCCCGAGTTCATCGCCGCCGATTATCGGCCGGCCGGCAAGCTCGAAGGCAAACGGGCAATCATCTCCGGCGGCGATTCGGGGATCGGCCGGGCGGTCGCGGTTCACTACGCCGCCGAGGGCGCCGATGTCCTGATCAGTTATCTGGACGAACACGCCGACGCCGACGAGACCGTACGCCTGGTCGAGCACTACGGCGGGCGCTGCGAAAAGATGGCCGGCGATGTCGGCGATTCGAGCTTCTGCGATGCGGTGGTCGAGCGCGCGATAGAACTTTGGGGCGGCATTAACATCGTGGTCAACAACGCCGCCGAGCAGTACGACTGGCGCGACCTGACCCAAATCAGCGACGCGCAGCTGCAGCGCACCTTCGCCACCAATATCTTCAGCCATTTCTATATGAGCCGGGCCGCGCTGGCGCATCTGGGCGCGGGCGATGTCATCATCGCCACCTCGTCGGTCAATGCGTTCAAGGGCAACGACACGCTGATCGACTACTCCGCCACCAAGGGCGCGTCCAGGGCCTGGTCCGGTCGCTGGCCCAGGGCCTGGTCGAGCACGGCATCCGCGTGAACGCGGTCGCGCCGGGGCCGGTCTGGACGCCGCTCATCCCGGCCAGCTTTAAAGCGGAAAAGACCGCGTATTTCGGCGGCCAGGTGCCGATGGACCGCGCCGCCCAGCCGAGCGAGATCGCGCCCGCCTATGTCTATCTCGCCTGCGGCGAATCCTCGTACATGACCGGCCAGACGCTCCATCTCAATGGCGGCGTCATTCTCAATACGTGAACAGGCTCTAAGGGTTTTCCCCGGCGAAGATCGCGCTTTCAACCGATGGTCGCGGTGCCGACGCGCCGCCATGCTCCGGCTTCCCTAGTGATAGGAGCAGGTGATGTGGGATTTCATGGTCGCCAACGCGCAAGCGCTGTCGGTGATCGCCAGTTTCGGCACGATGCTCATATGGTTGTTCTATGCGCACTTGCTGTATCAGGCCTTCAAACGGCAGCGACAGGCGCGGCTGCTGATCAATCAGGCCTGGGGCCAGGGGGTCAATTCGGTGGCGATCGTGAGCAACATGAGCCACGAGCCGGTTTATATACAGTGCGTGATGCTCAGCTTTTGTTTGCACGACGGGCGTAAGTTTCGTACCGCGGTCACCGATTTCGACGATGCCGAGCCCTGGAACGGCCGTAACAATCCGGACGACGTGACGCGTCAAGGCCCGCTGGGGCCCGCGTCGCACATGAATTTTGGCACCTTTCGCTCACTGATACTCCGATCCGCGCAGCACCACGGTCTGACCGTGCACGAGGCCGACCCGATGGAAGATATCGGCTTGCGGGATTTCAAGATCACCGTGATCTGCAACTACGGGCCCTCGGGCAAGACCATCGGCGTGCAGCGCGCGTTTCTTCTTTACGGCCAACACAACAAGAAGCTCAAACCAACTTCGCTCGACAATCGGCGTCTGGAAAGTCGTATGGCGCAACGGAAACTAAAGCGCTGGCTTAGCGAAGAAATGTAGTGCTCCAGTACATCAATGGGCAGATCCTGTTGCCTTTTTTCTTGACGATTCGGTCTTGATTAGACAAAGGGCTATAGGGTTCGCTCTTGCGCTTATATCGGAATCCCCCGCGTTGCGTAGTTTCCCGTTGACGAACGTGCGACTACACGCTTAGTTTTTAATTTCGGCCACAAACCACGGTGAATTGTCAGGATATGTCGGTTTAGTAATAACATCAAAAGGTTGTGTATATGCGACTAAAAGCGATCGAAGATCAGGTCATGGTCATTACGGGAGCGTCCAGCGGCATGGGTCTGGTGACGGCACGCGCGGCCGCGCGCCGCGGCGCCCGTCTGGTACTGGTCTCGCGGGACGAAAAAACGCTGAATAAGCTGGCCGAGGAATTATCCATGAAAGGCGGCCGCGCCATTGCCGTGCCCGCCGACATGACCGTCGAAGCCGACGCACAACGGGTGGCGGACCAAGCGATCGAACATTTCGGCGGTTTCGACACTTGGGCCAACATTGCCGGGCTGACGATCTACGGCTCAATCGAAGAGGTCGAGCGCGAAGACCATCGCCGGCTTTTCGAGATCAACTACTGGAGCACATTCAACGGCTCGCTGGTCGCCGCCAAGCACCTGCGCGAGCGCGGCGGCGCGTTGATCAACATGGGCAGCATCCTCTCCGACATGAGCGTGGCCTACCAGGGCACCTATTGCGCCTCCAAGCACGCGGTCAAGGCCTTCACCAACGCGCTGCGCATGGAGCTGGAGGCCGCGCATGCGCCGATCAGCGTCACGCTCATCAAGCCCTCATCCATCGATACGCCGTTGCGCCACCACGGCAAGAACTTTTTCTCCAAGGAGCCGCAAAACCCGCCGCCGGCCTATGCGCCGGAGCTGGTGGCCGAGACGATCATCCAATGCGCGCAATTTCCGCGCCGGGAGATCGTCATCGGCGGCGGCGGGCGGCTGCTGACGTTGCTCACCAACCTCGCGCCGCGCCTCGCCGAGTTGTTCCTGGAGAAGACGGCGGTTCGCCTGCAAACGACCAAAAACCCTGCCGGCCCGCGGGATAAAAACAGCTTGTACGCTCCTTCCGAAAACGGTCGGGAGCGGGGCGGCTCGAAGTGGGTGTTCGAGCACAGCCCGTACACGCAAGCCCAGCTCAAACCGGCGACGGCCGCCGCTATCGGGATCGGTATCGGCGTGGGCGTCTTGACGACCGCGCTGCTCGCGCCCAAACGTTCTTCGCGAAACCGCGCGCTGCGCCGGCTGCGCCGCTAACTAAGCTGCGGGCAGGGCAGGGGCGCACATTTTTGCCGGAGCGGTCGGTCTTCGTCCAAGCGGCGCGACAATTTCAAGGAGCCTGGCCGTGACAGCCCATAAGCTATCTGAAAATCAAGATTTCGTACTCGTTCTGCAAGGCGGCGGCGCGCTCGGCGCCTATCAGGCCGGCGTCTATCAGGCGCTCGACGAGGCCGGCGTTTGCCCGGACTGGATCATCGGCACCTCGATCGGCGCCATTAACGGCGCGCTGATCACGGGCAATGCGCCCGATAACCGCGTCTCCCGGCTGCGTGAGTTCTGGCATGCAATCAGTTGCGACGATTTCGAGACTTGGCTACCGAGCGCGTTACGGCACTCTCAATTTATCAGCCATATGAATGCGTTGCGGGTCCAGCTTTGGGGCGACCCCAGTTTTTTCCTGCCCCGTTGGACATTGGGCTTCAAGGCCTTGATGGGCTTGAAGCCCGAAACCGCCAGTTTCTACGATACCCGCCCGCTGCGCCGTACCTTGAACCAGTACATCGATTTCGATCAGCTCAACGCCGGCGATATTCATCTGAGCGTGGGCGCGGCCAGCGTGACCCGGGGCGAAATCGCCTATTTTGAAACTATTCGTGAGCGGCTGCGCGTGGAGCACGTTCTCGCGAGCTGCTCGTTGCCGCCGGGCTTTGCCGCCACCCGGGTGGATGGCGATATTTACTGGGACGGTGGCGTATGCTCCAACATGCCGCTGGAAAAGTTGCTCTCTGATGACGCGAGCCGCAACCGCGACAGCTTGTGCTTTATGGTGCAACTATGGAATCAAGAAGGCTCGGAGCCGTCTTCGCTCATGGACGTATCCGCGCGGCAAAAGGAAATCGGCTACGCCAGCCGCTATCGTCACGAAATCGAGGCGTTCCAAAATACGCACCGCCTGCGTCACGCCATTAGCGAGTTGTTCGAAGCGCTGCCGGAAAACAAGCGCGCCTCGGACAGGTTCAAGGCGTTAAGCGAGCTGGGCTCGAACCGGCGCATGGACATCGTGCGCCTGGGGCGAAAAACGCATGAATGGGAGCTGTCGACAAAGGACATCAATTTTTCCTGGGCGACAGTTCGGGAACGCTGGGAGCATGGCTATCAAGACGGCCACAAAGCACTCCGGCAAGCGCCGTGGCAACGCGAGGATCACGCCCGCGAGGGGGTGTTCACCCACGAAATCCGTTCGGCGGAAGAAGATTATTGAGCCGATGCCGAAAAGCTGTATCGGGGCGGTTAAATCCTTGTATCGGCGTGCCGCGCCCGAGCGCTTGACCCGCTTCATGCCGGGCGTATAGTCAAATCCAAACGCGGCCGCCGCCGCCGAAAGGCCCGACGCCGAACGGCTCATGACGCGGCTAACGGAGGAGAGCATGCCGGAATTGCCCGCTGCCGAAGCAGCCGGGGCGACTACGCTCGCGCGCGTCTCGGCGCACAAGGCGCGGATACGGGCGGCGCTTGTCGCCGAGTTGCCCGAGGATATCGTGCTGCACGCCGCGGAGGATTTGCGGCCGTTCGAGTGCGACGGCCTGTCGGCGTATCGGCGGCTGCCGATGATCGCGGTGTTGCCCACCACCGTCGAACAGGTTCAGAGCGTGCTGCGGATCTGTCATGCCCACGACACGCCGGTGGTCGCGCGCGGCGCCGGCACCGGCCTGTCGGGCGGCGCACTGCCGCTGGAATCGGGCGTGCTGCTGTCGCTGGCCAAGTTCAACCGCATTCTGGATATCGATACCGCGAACCGGCGCGCCACGGTCCAGCCCGGCGTGCGCAATTTGGCGATCTCGCAAGCGGTCGATCATCTCGGGCTGTATTACGCGCCCGACCCGTCGTCGCAGATCGCCTGTTCGATCGGCGGCAACGTGGCCGAAAATTCGGGCGGCGTGCATTGCCTGAAATACGGGCTCACCACCAACAACATCGTGCGGCTCGAGATCGTGACCATCGAGGGCGAGCGCCTGACCATCGGCGGCGCGGCGCTCGATTCTCCGGGCTACGATTTGCTGGCGCTGATGACCGGCTCGGAAGGCTTGCTCGGCGTGATCGTCGAGGTCGTGGTCAAGTTGCTGCCCAAGCCCGAGCTGGCCCAGTGCGCGCTGATCGCTTTCGACGACGTGCGCGCCGCCGGCAACGCCGTGGCCGCGATCATCAAGGCCGGCATCGTGCCGGCCGGGCTCGAAATGCTCGACAACCCGGCGATCCGGGCCACTGAGGATTTCGTGCACGCCGGCTATCCGCGCGAGGCGGCCGCCATCCTGTTGTGCGAGATCGACGGCGCCGCCGGCGAAGTGGCCGACGACATGGCCCGCGTGCGCGCGGTGGCGGAGGCCGGCGGCGCCACCGAGATCCGTATCTCGCGCGACGACATGGAGCGGGCGCTGTTCTGGGCCGGCCGCAAGGCCGCGTTTCCGGCCATGGGGCGTATCTCGCCCGACTACTACTGCATGGACGGCACGATACCGCGCCGCGCGCTCGCCGAGGTGCTGATCGGCATCGGCGAGCTGTCGGCGCGCTACGGCCAGCGCGTGGCCAATGTCTTCCATGCCGGCGACGGCAATTTGCATCCGCTGATTCTCTACGACGCCAACCGGCCCGGCGAGTTGGAGAACACCGAGGCCTTCGGCGGCGCGATTTGCCGGCTGTGCCTGGACCACGGCGGCACCATCACCGGCGAACACGGCGTGGGGGTGGAGAAAATCGACCAGATGTGCGTGCAGTTTCCGGCCGCCGAACTGGCCCAGTTCCATGCGGTCAAGGCGGCCTTCGACGACAAGACCCTGCTCAATCCCGGCAAGGCGGTGCCGACGCTGCACCGCTGCGCCGAATTCGGCGCCATGCACGTGCACCACGGCGAATTGCCGCATCCCGAACTGGAACGGTTGTAGCGCCGTGGCCGATCCCCGCGATTCCAGAGCCGACGCGCTGGCCGCGCAGGTGGCCGAGGCGCGGGCGAGCCGGCGCGCGCTGGCCATCGCCGGCGGTAACACCAAAGCGTTTCTCGGCGAAGCGCCGGCCGAACCCGCTGCGCAACGGCTCGATCTGCGCGCGCACCGCGGCATTGTGAGTTACGACTGCGGCGAACTGGTAATTACCGCGCGCGCCGGCACGCCGCTGGCCGAGATCGAGGCCGCGCTGGCGGCCGAGGGCCAGTGTCTGGCGTTTGAGCCGCCGCATTACGGCGCGGCCGCCACCCTGGGCGGGACCATCGCCGCCGGCGTGTCCGGGCCGAGCCGGCCCTACGCCGGCGCCGCCCGCGATTTCGTGCTCGGCGCCCGGATCATCAACGGCCGCGGCGAAATACTGCGCTTCGGCGGCGAGGTGATGAAGAACGTGGCCGGCTACGATCTGTCGCGGCTGATGGTCGGCGCCTTCGGCACGCTGGGCGTGCTGCTCGAAGTCAGTCTCAAGGTGCTGCCGGCGCCGCGCTTCACGCGCACCCAAATGTTCGAATCCGACCAGGCCACGGCGATCGAGCGCTTCAGCGCCTGGGGCCTGCGGCCCTGGCCGATCACGGCGGCGTACTGGGAAAACGGCGCGGCCTATGTGCGTCTATCCGGCGCCCGGTCCTCGGTCGCGGCGGCGATGGAAGCGCTCGGCGGCGAAACGCTGGCCGATGCGGATGCCTTTTGGGCCGACGCTCGCGAGCATCGGCGTACGTTTTTCACCCGGTCTGATCCGCCGCTCTGGCGGCTGTCGGTCGCCCCGGCCACGCCGCCGCTCGATCTCGACGGCGAGACCGCCGTCGACTGGGGCGGGGCCCAGCGCTGGCTCGTTTCCGACGCCCCCGCCAAGACGATACGGGATGCGGTGGCCGCTCATGGCGGGCACGCCAGCGTCCACGGCAATATTTCCGGCGGCGGGATCACACCGCGTCAGCATCCCATGCCGGCGGCGTTGCTGCGTCTGCAGCAACGGCTCAAGCAATCGATGGACCCGGCCGGCATCCTCAATCGCGGCCGGCTCTGTTCCCAGTTCTAGGTCTTACCCATGCAGACATCGATTATCGACGCCCTGCGCGATACCGAGGACGGCCGCGAGGCCGATCGTATCCTGCGCGCCTGCACGCACTGCGGTTTTTGTACCGCGACCTGCCCGACCTATCAGGCGCTCGGCGACGAGCGCGACGGCCCTAGAGGCCGTATCTATTTGATCAAGCAGGTATTGGAAGGCGAAACGCCGAGCCATAAGACCCAACGCCATTTGGATCGCTGCCTGACCTGCCGCGCCTGCGAGACCACTTGCCCGTCCGGCGTGGAATACGCCAAACTCGCCGATATCGGCCGCGATCTGGTCGATCGACAGGTCGAGCGCCCGCTAGGCGAGCGCGGGCTGCGCTGGGCGCTGAGCCATGTGGTGGCGTATCGGCGCCGCTTCGCGGTCGTCAACGCGCTGGGCCAGTTCGCGCGCCCGTTGCTGGTCGGCCGGCTGGCGCCGCTGCGCCAAAAACTGCCGCCGCGCCGGCCGCGCGTGGATTGGCCGCGAGCCACCGATGCCAAGCGCCTGATGCTCGTGCACGACGGCTGCGTGCAGCCGGTGGCCACACCGAACACCAATGCCCACGCCGCGCATATTCTGGCGCGCCTGAACATCCGTCTGGTCGCTCCTGCGGCGGCCGGTTGTTGCGGGGCGTTGTCGCAGCATCTTTCCCATCGCGAACAAGCCCGCGACTTCGCGCGCGCCAATATCGACGCCTGGTGGCCCTATATCGAACAGGGCGCGGAGGCGATCGTGATTACGGCCAGCGGCTGTGGCGCGTCGATCACCGAATACGGGTATATGCTACGCAACGATGCCGCCTATGCCGAGAAGGCGGCGCGGGTCTCGGCGTTGGCGCGCGATCTCAGCGACGTGCTGGCCGCCGAGGATTTGTCCGCGCTCGGCGATATCGGCGGCGGCCGGCGGGTGGCTTATCATCCGCCGTGCACACTGCAGAACGCGCCCGGGCTGCACGATCATGTCGGCGCGGTTCTGGCGCAGGCCGGCTATCAGCTCACGCACGTTGCCGATGCGCATCTGTGCTGCGGTTCGGCAGGGACTTATTCGATCCTGCAGCCGGAGATGGCGAATCGGTTGCGCTCCGACAAGCTACGGTCGCTCGATGCGGACGAGCCCGAAATGATCGTCACGGCCAACGTCGGTTGTCAGTTGCATCTGGAGGCCGCGGCCGGGCGGCCGGTACGCCATTGGATCGAGCTACTGACGCCCGAAGCGCTCGGCGCGCCGTCGCGACAAGCGGCCTGAGGCTATTCCGCCGCCGCGCGCCGGGCTTTTTCGATACGCGTTCCAGGGCGACCCTGACAACACGTCAGAAAGCGTTAACGCTAAATAAAAACTTTAATATTTAACCACGTATGAGGCCAGGTTTATCCTGGCCCATCGTTCATCGACCGGAGTTCGTGATGGCCGACATCGCAGAAGCGTTGAATTTCGATAGCTATTGGATGCCGTTTTCCGGTAATCGGCAGTTCAAGACCGAGCCCAAGCTGATCGTGGCGGCCGAGGGCTGCCACTACACCGACGCCGACGGCCGCCGCGTCTTCGACAGCCTGTCCGGCCTGTGGTGCGTGAGTTTCGGCCACGGCCGGGCGGAAATCGCCGAGGCGATCGCGAGTACGGCGAAGACGCTCGACTATGCGCCGCCGTTTCAGTACGCCCATCCCATGGCTTTCGAGCTGGCCGAGCGGGTGAGACGCCTCGCGCCGGCGGGCCTGGAACATGTGTTCTTCACCAACTCCGGTTCCGAATCCGCCGATACCGCGATCAAGATCGCGCGCGCCTACTGGACCCGGCGCGGCCGGCCGGAAAAAGCGCGCCTGATCGGCCGCGAGAAGGGCTATCACGGGGTCAATGTCGGCGGCACCGGCGTGGGCGGCATCCCGGACAACCGCGCTTGGTTCGGCGACATGCTGGCCTCCGAGCACCTGCCGCATACGCTGATCGAGGGCAATCGCTTCACGCGCGGCGTGCCGGCGCACGGCGCCGAAGTCGCCGATGTTCTCGAACAGCGCATCCTCGAACACGGCGCCGAAACCGTGGCGGCGGTCATGGTCGAGCCGGTGAGCGGCTCGGGCGGGGTGATCGTGCCGCCGGCCGGGTATCTCGAGCGCCTGCGCGAGATCTGCGATCGCCATGACGTGCTGCTGATTTTCGACGAGGTGCTCACCGGGTTCGGCCGGCTCGGCGCCGCCTTCGGCGCCGATCTGTTCGGCGTGACGCCCGACATCATGACGTTGGCCAAGAACCTGACCAACGGCGCGGTGCCGATGGGCGCGGTGGTGACGAGCGACGCGATTTACGATGCCTTCATGGCCGCCGATCTGCCGCGGCACGCGGTCGAACTGGCCCACGGCTACACTTATTCCGCCCATCCGCTGGCCTGCGCGGCCGCGCTGGCGGCCATGGATATCTTCGAAAACGAGCGCATGGCCGAGCGCGCGGCCGAACTGGCGCCGTATTTCGAACAACAATTGCACGGCCTGCGCGCCGCGCCGCATGTCGTGGATATCCGTAATCTGGGCCTGGCCGGCGCACTGGAAATCGAGACCGCCGGCGACGATCCGACGTGCCGGCCCTGGGCGATCGCGAACGCGGCCTGGGAGCGCGGCATGTACTTGCGTTTCGGCGGCAACACGGTCCAGCTTGGCCCACCCTTCATCGCCGAGCGCGCCGATATAGATTTCATGTGCGACGTGCTCGACGCGGCGATCCGCAGCGTCGATTGAGCCGATCGGCCACGGCCGTCACCCCGAGGAAAAACGAATCATGCATGTTGGTGTGCCCAAGGAAATCAAGGACGCCGAGGCCCGGGTCGGTCTGACGCCGGCCGGCGCCCGCGATCTGGTCGCCCACGGCCATCGCGTGTCGGTCGAGAACGATGCGGGCCGCGCGGCCGGCTTCGCCGATGCCGTCTATGTCGAGCAGGGCGCCGAGATTCTGGGCACGGCCGATGCGGTGTTCGAAACGGCCGATATGATCGTCAAGGTCAAGGAGCCGCAGCCGGCCGAATATAAGCGCCTGCGCGAGAACCAGATTTTGTTCGCTTATTTGCATTTGGCGCCCGATCCGAAACAGGCGCGCGGCCTGATCGATGCCGGCTGCACCGCCATCGCCTACGAGACCGTCACCGGCGCGAACGGCGGCCTGCCGCTGCTCTCGCCGATGAGCGAAGTGGCCGGCCGGCCGGCTGTCGGTGCAGGCCGGAGCGAACACGCTGGAGAACGTGGCCGGCGGCGCCGGCGTGCTGCTCGTGCTCGGCGGCGTCCCGGGCGTGCCGGGCGCGCGGGTGGCCGTGATCGGCGGCGGCGTGGTGGGCGCTAATGCGCTGCGCATGGCGATCGGACTCGGCGCCGACGTCTCCGTGCTCGACCGGTCCATCGACCGGCTGCGCGCGCTCGACGAAGCCTATGGCAACCGCCTGACCACGCTGTATTCGAACACCGATAACCTGGAACGCGCGGTGACCGGGGCCGATCTGGTCATCGGCGCCGTGCTGCTGCCGGGCGCGGCCGCGCCCAAGCTGGTGACCCGCGAGATGATCGCGGCCATGCGCCCCCGGCAGCGTGGTGGTGGATGTCGCCATCGACCAGGGCGGCTGCTTCGAGACCAGCCGCCCCACCAGCCACGCCGCGCCGACCTACGTTGTCGATGGCGTGGTGCATTATTGCGTGACCAACATGCCCGGCTGCGTCGCGCGCACGGCGACCTTCGCGCTCACCAACGCCACTTTGCCCTACGTGCTACAGCTCGCCGACAAGGGCTGCAAGCGCGCGCTGGCCGACGACCTACATATGGCCGCCGGCCTCAACGTGCATCGCGGCGCGGTGACGCATGAAGCCGTGGCCGCCAATCTCGGCTACGACTACACCCCGGCCCGCGACGCGCTCGCGCTATCCGAATGATTTACCGCGTCGAGAAAATGCCATGCGTTCGACTGCAACGTACGGCCGCCGGTAGCCCCAAGGGCGACCCCTTGCATTGTTCAGTAACCATGCGGCTTTCGGGCCGCCGGCGCGCGGCGCTATAAATCCAGTCCCGCCGAGCGGCGCCGACGCGGCCCGCTTGGCGAAGCCGTACCGGGGGATGATCGATGACCGTGTTTGCCGATCGTCGCGAGGCCGGGCGCCAACTCGCGCGGCATTTATCGGGCGCCGGCCCGGATGTAACGGTTCTCGGCCTGCCGCGCGGCGGCGTGCCGGTGGCGTTCGAAGTCGCCCGGGCTTTGCACGTGCCGTTGGATGTGTTCGTGGTGCGCAAGATCGGGGTGCCGGGCCACCCCGAACTGGCGATGGGGGCGATCGCGAGCGGCGGCGGGCGTGTTCTCAACCAGCGTGTCATCGAGCAGTTCGGCGTTTCGGAAAAGACATTCGAAGCCGTGGTCGACAAAGAACGCGCGGAACTTGCCCGCCGTGAGCGTCTATATCGCGGCACCGGCGAGCCGGCGGCGCTGACCGGGCGCGAAGTGATCCTGGTCGACGACGGTCTGGCCACCGGCGCGAGTATGCGGGCCGCGGTCGAGGGCGTGCGCCAGCTCGGCGCCGCGCGGGTCACCGTTGCCGTTCCGGTGGGCGCGGCCGATACCTGCGCCTGGTTCGAGCAATTCGTGGACCGGGTAATCTGCGTGCGTCAACCCGCGCCGTTTTACGGTGTCGCGCAGGGCTACGGCGTGTTCGACCAAACCGGCGACGCAGAGGTGCGCGCGCTGCTCGATCGGGCAAATGAATAATACCAGTCCTCATAAAGATTGATCGATCTTCATGAAGCCAGAATTCGTCCGCAAATGAACGCCAATAAACGCGAATGAAAGCGAGAAAAGCGTATAAGCGCGTCTTATTCGCGTGCATTTGCGTTTATTTGCGGACTGTTTTTGGCCGGTAGGTCATTGCTTTTGCAGGTTGGTATAACCCGTAGCCCAAGGCTTTTCGCCGAATTGGGGTACCCGGGCGGCGGTTGCGTTCGTTGCGAGACGCTAAGCCGAGGGTAGAGGCCGCCGCGCCGCCCGAGTTCGATCAGGATCACACGGCCATGGCCGGGCCGATAATCGGGCGATACCCTAGGATAAGTGGTGTTGCCACCGGACCGGGTGGAAAAGCCTCGCATAAAGCGTTATGGAGAAAGGCTCAAACGACCGGTGCTGGGGTATTAACCAGCCAAGGGGGGCAAGCCGGTCAGGGGGGTCTACACCGGCCGCTTGAGCCGTACATCTTATTCTGCGTTCGAGCGTAACGTTTGTCTGTACGGTATATTACCTATCCGTCGAGGGCTGGCCCAATCGTTTATTCGCGCGGCGCGGATTGGTCTTGCGCCGTCGGCAGCTTGAGATGGAAAGTCGCGCCCTTGCCGGGCGCGGATTCGGCCCACAGCCTGCCGTCATGGTTTTCGGTGATCGAGCGGCATAGCGCCAGCCCCATGCCCATGCCGTCGAGCTTGGAGGTATAGAAGGCGTCGAAAATCGCCCCGATTTTATCGATCGGTATGCCTTCGCCGGAATCGCTGATCGTCAGTTGTACGTGATCGTCGTCGGCCGTGAAGGTGCGCACATGCAGTTTGCGCGCCTCGGGTTCGATGCTTTCCATCGCGTCGTAGGCATTGATGATCAGGTTGACGACGACCTGCTCGATCTGGACCGCGGAGCACAGGATATCCGCCAACGGGCTGCCGAGTTCGAGCCGTATCTCCACGCCCACCTTGCGCGCGATGGCCTCGGTCAACGCCATGGCGTTGTTCACCAGCGAGTTGAAATCGACCCGGGACATGCCGAGTTCGCGCCGGCCGACGAACTCGCGGGTGCTGTCGACGATATCGGTCGCGTGGCCGACCTGGTCGGCGATGGCCCGCATATAGGGCGCGGTTTTCTCGACCGGCTGATTGTTGTGCATCATCCGCGTCACGGCGCCCGCATACGCGTTGATGGCGGCCAGCGGTTGGCGCATATCGTGCGCGAGGGTGCTCGTGAGTTCGCCCAGCGTGGCCATGCGCTGCAGATAAACCAATTCGGATGGATGGCCCGCGTCTTCCATATGCAGGCGGGACTGTCGGCTCCCGCCGCTCATGATCAGGTAGCAGCCCAGCACGTCGTCGTCGACGATATGCGGCGTATAGTTGACCTGGTAGACGCCGTGACGGTCCGCCGACGCGCGTTCGTCGATGTCCAGCTCGCCGCTGACGCTTCGTCCGTCGAAGGCCCGCCGGATATAGAACTGCATCGCCTCCCGGGTTTCGCCGTCGACCCAATCCTTCAGGGGCGCATCGGGCGCCGGCGCGCCCTCGGCCGAGAATAGTTGACGCCAGCTCGTGTTGCATAGCCGTACCCGGTCGTCCCGATCGATATAGGCGATCGGCAGGGGCACCGCGTCGATCGCGAGCTGGAATTGCGCCTTGACTTGGCGGATCCATTCTTCGGTTTGCTTGTGCTCGGTCTGCAACTCTTCCTTGGAGGTCTCGAGCTCCTCGTTCATCGACAGGATTTCTTCGTTCGAGCTTTTCAGATCCTCGTTGGAGGCTTCGAGCGCCTGAATTGTCGTTTGCAACTCGCGCCGGGTATCGTCGAGCTCGTCGTAGAGCTGGCGCACCAGATCGTCGGGGACGGTCTGCTCCGATGTCGCGGCGGGTCTTTGTTCGATCGGCTCGAACGTCACCATCATCATGCCGCGCGCGAGCGCCGGGCGCTGTAGCGGCCGGGCGACGATGCGCAGCGACGACGTGCCGGTGTTGTTGAGCGTGGCGATGCCTTCGCAGCGGGACTCGTCGCGAAACGCACGATGAACCACCGCGCGCAGTGGATCGCGATACGCATCGTGCACCATGTCCATCAGGTCGAGCGAGGTCTCGCCCAGCGGCAGCGTGAAATAGTCCTGGACGGGCCCGTAGCTACACAGAATTTCCAGCTTGCGGTTGACCACCACCGCCGCCGGAACATGCTCCCGCAGCAGAATATTGCGCGCTGCCTTTTCCATTTCCTCGATACTGCACGGGGCGGTCTGCGACGACGCGTCGCGATGAAGCGGCGGGCGATAGGTCTCGGGTGCGCGCGGCAGACGCTGCGCGCGCCGTCGATCGAGCCCGATGCGTTGAAAAAGCCGTTGGTCCTTGGCGCCGACGCCGGCGGACGACCGGGTATCCCAGAGGCCGCGGTTCGCCTCCAAATGGTTGCAAAGCGGCTCGGCCAGTTCGGGCGTATCGCCGGCGAAATCGACGGCCACACCGTCCATCGTCGCCTGGGGCATGCCGTCGAAATCGGCGGACTCGGGCGATTGGACCATGACGAGCCCGCCGTGCGCCTTGATCGCTTTCGCGCCGTTCGCGCCGTCGCTGCCGCTGCCCGACAGCACGATGCCGATCGCCGCGTTTTTTTTCGCCGCCGCCAGTTCGCGAAAGAAGATGTCGATGAAGCCGACCAGCGCGCTGTGCTGGCGCTCGGACGTAAGCCGCAGGGTGTTGCCCGTGATGCCCGCCCGGCAGCCCGCCGGCACAATATGGACACGATCGGATTTAAGCTCCATCCCGTCTTCTATTTCAACCACTTCAAGCTTCGTGTGCCGGCGTAGAACATGCGCCATTTCGGATCTGTGGTCGGGATCGAGGTGCATGATGGACACGAACGCCGCGCCCGTATCCTCGGGCATAACATCGAATAAGCGCTGAATCTGCTTTACGCCGCCGACCGATGCGCCGATGGCCACCACCGGCAGCACGGGTTGCTCGCGCTTGGCTTTCTCGCGCTTGGTTTTAAGGTCGTCAGGGGTTTCGTCCCGCATAGGGCAAATCGGTGGTCGGCAAGGGCCGGTGTTCGTCGGTTACCGTATGAGGATACAGAGAGCCCCGCGATAGCGGGGCGGCCCGCGGCTACGCCTTTGGTCGGGAAGCTGGATAAAAAGCGCGGCCGGTCGCCGCGCAAGTCATCTCAAAAGCCGCCGATTGCGGGACGAACGGCGGAAGAGGCGGCGGCAAGAATACGATCGGGCCGGTCGGTACGCCGCGTCAGGTAGTTGGTCCAGTAACGCCAAGCGCGGTCGGTGAACCAGCCCGGCTCCGCCGATGCCATCACGGCGTTCAGGAATGCGTTGTCGGTCAGATCGATCAATTCGCAGATGTCGGCATAGGTGCCCACCGTCATCAAATGCGCGGCGACGCGCGCCACGGTCTCGGAAGGTTCGAGTGTCGGCGGCCGATCGCGGTATTTCACCGCGACCCGAGCAAGAAAGATATATAAATCGTCGGATTTATCGGTTCGATTGCTTTGCATGGCTTTTTTGCCCTCAAGAATTGCTGCGAATTCTGGATCGGAAAGCCGATGGATGAGTATTAGGTATTGCCCTAGTGAATGTAGGATGGCGCCGGCTTGGCCTGAAAATGCCGATTATTCATGGGCATGGGCCGCTGGTTCATAATACATGGTTCGCATGCGATAAAGTTATTGTCTAATATTCGAGTATATAAGTAGAATATGAACAAAATAATAATCATCACCTCGATAAACGCATGAACACGCGTAGGTCGGATTAGCGCGCAGCGCGTAATCCGACGCCAATGGGATATTGCCGCCGTATTCTGTCGGATTACGGCTAACGCCTAATCCGAACTACGCGTAACATATTGTTTTTAGGTTTTTTCAGAAGAGGAGCAGGCCGCCGCCAGGCGGCCCCGCAGGCCGATACGACGTGGTGTGAAACGCCGGCCGGTCCTCGTCGTCAATCCTGGTCACGCCCGGGCGGGCCACTGCACGGGCGCGCCGGTATGGGTGCCCAGGAACCCGACTTCGACGCACATCCGCACCAGCATCGCGAGCGAATCGGCGTGCATCTTGTGCATCATGTTGCTGCGATGCAATTCGACGGTCTTGTGGCTGATGCCCATGAAGCGGCCGATCTCCTTGTTGGCGCAACCGTCGAGGACATAGCTGAGTACCTCGCGCTCGCGAGCCGTAAGCAAGTCGATGCGTGCCCGTACCGTGGACTGACGGTTGCGGCTCGCGCGCTGCTTGCGGTCGCTGTCCACGGCCTGGCGGATATGGGACAACAGCCTTTCGTTGCCGACCGGCTTGGTTAGGAACTGCGTCGCCCCCTGGCGCATGGCCTGTACCGAGACATCCACCTCGCCGAAGCCGGTCAGGAAGATGATCGGCTGCGAATAGCCCCGATCGACACAGGCGCTTTGTAATTCAAGCCCGCCCATATCCGGAAGACGCAAATCGAACAGAAAACAGCCGGGCCGCGCGGATATCGATGAGCCGAGAAAATCCTCGGCGCAATCATAGCTTATCGCCTCGATACCGACCGATTCCAGCAAAGCGCTTATCGATCCTCGAAAAGCTGCGTTGTCGTCCACCACATGTACTAAAGCGCGCATCTTATACCTCCGCTTTATTGAACCAGGAGTTGGTGCTTTCTTATAGCAGATAAGCAGTGGCGTAAAAATATTTTAAGTTGTGCCCAACAGGATATGGACTGGTAGGTAATATTCCCGGGCTAATGTAAAATTTTGTTTTTAATTAAAAATTTGGCGTATTTTATATTTGTAATACAACCCTCCTAAGGGTTTTCCCTGTGACAGCTCATGATTTTCCGGCCCGGCATGACATGGCCGATTCGCTGCAAGACGAGGCGCCGCGCTCAATCGGCGCGTTTCCCTTAGCCGTTTTCCATTCGCAAATACGTGAAAAAACTAGGTTTTATCGTTTGACCTGATCTTGTGGCTTGCGAATACTCGAATTTCGGATACGCGCAAGGTTTGCTTGTCGATCTGCGGCGTGGCCCGTGCGTTCGGCGGTGAGCGTTGTCACGCCGCCTCTGAACGTATTTTACGATTTTAATCACGCTAAACGGGAGGCCCCGATGAGGCGAATCTGAATGTTCCGGACGATCTCCCGAGCGGCAAACAGCAAAAGTATGACCGGCTGGCGGGTCTTTCCAGCAAGCAGTTCGACCGGGCCTATGTCCGTTTAAGCGTGAAAGGGCACAAGCAGGCGCGCGATCTGTTTCGGAAAGAAAAGGCGAGTCATAACAACGCCCGGGTGAGCCAGATGGCGGCGACCGGACTGCCGGTGATCAAGGGTCATCTACGCAAGGCGAAGGACATGGCCAACGACATGAATATCGACGTTTCCGACTGACCGACCCAGGACCCCAGGCGGCCACAAGATACGTCCGTGATCGGAGAGATGGGGAGCCGGCGGAAAGGGCGGCTTCCCTACGAGCCGGCTTATGCCAACCTGCAAAAGCAACGACCTACCGGTCAAAAAAATCCGCAAATAAGCGCAAATGCACGCCAATAAGACGCGCTTATGCACTTTTCTCGCTTTCATTCGCGTTTATTGGCGTTCATTTGCGGACGAATTCTGGCTTCATGAAGATCGATCAATCTTTATGAGGGTTGGTATTATTCGGCCGCTTCGCGGTTGCGCGCCGGTTCGGCTCCGGCCGATCGGTTGAAACGCTGCGGCTCGGGCGTGACGAAAACATGTTCGGCGGGCTCGTCTTCTTCCAGCGACATGAGCGATGCGTTGCCGCCGGCCGCGGTGGTGTCGCGCGAGACCGCCCGTTCGGTGGCGAACCGGTGCAGATAGTTCGGTCCGCCGGCCTTGGGCCCGGTGCCGGACAACCCCTCGCCGCCGAACGGATGCACCCCGACCACCGCGCCGATAATGTTGCGGTTGACGTAGGCGTTGCCGACCTTGAGCCGTTTGAGCACCCGCTCGACCGTGGTGTCGATACGGCTGTGGATGCCGAACGTCAGGCCGTAGCCCAGGCCGTTGATCCGGTCGACGACATCGTCGATCTCGGCGGCGTCGAAGCGGATGATATGCACGATCGGGCCGAACTGTTCGTCGCCGAGCGCCTCGATCGATTCGAGTTCGTAGATGCGCGGCGCGATGTAGGTGCCCTGTTGATGGGCCGCGTCGAGTTCGCAGGTATATAGCCGTTTGAGGGTCTTGTCGGCATATTCGGCGTAGGCCGCCAGATTGTCCCGCGCCTCGGCGTCGATCACCGGCGTGACGTCGGTGCCCAGATGCCAGGGGTCGCCCACCGCGAGTTCGGCCATGGCGCCGGTGAGCATTTCAATCAGCGTATCGGCGATATCGGACTGCACGTACAGCAGGCGCAGGGCCGAACAGCGCTGGCCGGCGCTCTGGAAGCCGGAGCGGATGATGTCGGCCACGACCTGTTCGATCAGCGCGGAGGAATCCACGATCATCGCGTTCTGGCCGCCGGTCTCGGCGATCAGCGGAATGATCGGTCCGTCGCGTTCGGCTAGCGTCTGGTTGATCTTGCGGGCGGTAGCCAGCGAGCCGGTGAAGGCCACGCCGGCGATGCGCGGGTCGGCGACCAGCTTGGCGCCGATCTCGCCGGCGCCGGGCAAAAAAGCCAGCACGTCGCCGGGGAAGCCGGCTTCGTGCATCAGTTCGACCGCGCGCGCGCCGATCAGGCAGCTCTGCTCGGCCGGCTTGGCGATCACCGCGTTGCCGGCGGCGAGCGCCGCCGCCACCTGACCGGTGAAGATTGCCAGCGGGAAGTTCCACGGACAGATCGCGACGAATACGCCGCGCCCGTAGAGCCCGTAGGTGTTGCGCTCGCCGGTGGGGCCGGGCAGAACGGCATCGGCGGCGAATTCGTCCTCGACCTGGACCGCGTAATAGCGGCAGAAATCCACCGCCTCGCGCACCTCGGCCACGCCGTCGGCGATGTTCTTGCCGGCCTCGCGCGTGCAGCGCGCGATCAACTCGCCCATATGGGCTTCGAGCAAATCGGCGTAACGACGCAGGCAGGCCGCGCGCTGGATCGCGGGCGTGGCGGCCCAGCGCGGGGCGGCAGCATGGGTGGCGGCGAGCGCGGCTTCTACGTCGTCGTCGTCGGCCATCGCCACATGGCCGACGATCCGCTCGACGTGAGCCGGATTGGGCACGGCGTGGGCTTCGCCGGCGGCCAGCGCGTCCGCCGCGCGCTTGGGCCGCTTGCCGCCGATCAGCGGGCCGGCCTGCCAGGTCTCGGCGTCGGCCGCGGTCATCGACTCGGACAGCGCCGCGAGTTCGCGCAGATCGGACAGATCGATGCCGCGGGCGTTGGGCCGGCGCTCGCCGTACAGATCGTGCGGCAGCGGAATGCGCGGATGGCGCACCTGGCTGGCCTCGCGCACCACCCGCACCGGGTCGGCCACGATATCGGCGATCGGCTCGTTTTCGTCCACCAGGCGGTTCACGAACGAGCTGTTGGCGCCGTTTTCCAGCAGGCGCCGGACCAGATAAGCCAGCAAGTCCTCGTGCGCGCCGACCGGAGCGTAGATACGACAGCGCGGGCGCGTCGCGGCGTCGCCTTTTTCGACGATCTCCGAATACAGCTCTTCGCCCATGCCGTGCAGGCGCTGGAACTCGAAGTCCGAGCGCGTGCCGACCAGATGCCGGATATAGGCCAGCGTATGGGCGTTGTGGGTGGCGAACTGGCCGTAGAACACGTCGTCGTGCGCGAGGATACGGCGCGCGCAGGCCATGAAGGAAACATCGGTGTTGGCCTTGCGGGTGAATACCGGGTAGCCGGCCAGGCCCGCTTCCTGGGCGCGCTTGATCTCGGTGTCCCAATAGGCGCCCTTGACCAGGCGCACCATGATGCGGCGGTTGTGGCGCCGGCCGAGATCGGCCAGCCATTCGATCACGTCCAGCGCGCGCTTCTGATAGGCCTGGATCGCCAGGCCGAAACCCTGCCAATCGCCGAGTTCGTCGTCGGCCGAGGCCAGTTCGAACAGCTCGAGCGACAGATCCAGCCGATCGGCTTCCTCGGCATCCACGGTCAGGTTGATGTCGTGCCGGGCGGCCAGGCGCGTCAACTTCTGCAGCCGGGGCAGCAGTTCGTCGAGCACGCGCCGGCGATGACCCAGTTCGTAACGGGCGTGCAGGGCGGAGAGCTTGACCGAGACGCCCGGCGCATCCTCCGGCCCGCGTTCGCGGCTGGCTTCGCCGCAGGCCTCGATGGCGCGGTGGTAGTCGTCGAAATAGCGCTGGGCGTCGGCGTCGGTGCGCGCGGCTTCGCCGAGCATGTCGTAGGAATAGGAATAGCCGCGCTTTTCCAGCGCCCGGGCGTTCTTCAAGGCCTCTTCGATCGAGCGGCCCATGACGAACTGGTGGCCCATCACGCGCATCGCCCGGCGCACCGCCGAACGGATGAACGGCTCGCCGGAACGCCGCACCATGCGGCGCATCATGCTGCCGAAATTGCGCTCGGGCAGATCCTCGCGGCGCAGCATGCGGCCCGAGATCATCAAACCCCAGGTCGAGGCGTTGACGAACCAGGACTTCGATTCGCCCAGGTGCGACTCCCAGTTGGAGCCGCCGACCTTGTCCTCGATCAGCTTGTCGATGGTTTCCGAATCCGGAATGCGCAGCAGCGCTTCGGCCAGGCACATGAGCACCACGCCTTCGGCGCTGGACAGCTCGTATTCCTGCATGAAGGCGTCGATACCGCTGCCCTCGGTGGCCTTGGCGCGCACCACCTCGACTAGTTTGGCCGCCTGCGCCTCGACCTCACGCGCGGCGGCGTCGTCGAGTGCCGCGATATCGAGCAGGCGCGCGACCTGTTCGGCCTCGTCCACGCGATAGGTGGCGAGCACATTCTGATAGCTCGGATCGTCGAAGACTTTCGGTGCTGACCATTGCATGGCGCGACTCCCGTAATGAAAACCTCAGCCCCTTGCCAGCCTGTACGGGGCGTGGTGTCGTTGTAGGGCGCGGCCCGAAGCGGGTGGCGACCGTGCCCCGGCCGGTCTGCCGCCGACGTCTTGCTGACTAGCGTAGCGCTGTTCGCCGGAGCCGTCTCGTGCGAATTTAGTCGGCCGGCCGCGCGGGCCGCTCACGCGCGACGGCGCTCATGCTCAGTTGCCGCCCCGCCACGGGCGGTCAACTGCAGCGATCTGTTGGGTTTCGCGATCGACAAACCTACCGTTAACAAACTTGTGCAGGACACTAGACATGAGAGTTTGGTAGGGAAGCCCTTCTCTAAGCGCGCGTTCCTGCAGTAGTTCGAGATCTTTTTGTGATATGCGAATATTAACCCGCTTATCCTTTTTGAAGGTTTGGCGAGCAGCAGCAACATGAGCACTACGTCTATCATCCGTTAAAACAGACGTATATTCGCCGTGCTCATAAGCATCGAGTATCTCGCGCTCTTCGTCCGTGAGGTGGGGTTTCTTACTCATTTAAAGCCTCCAAATATGTCTTGGTAGCTTTCCGGCTTGGAATAATTGTTTTGAGGAAGTAACCCTCGTTAGATTCAACGAAAGGAACAAGACACGCGTATTCGTCAACGTTTACGACCAGAATCTTCTGATCTGGGTAACGTGACGGATTGTGATGAGCAACTATATCCAGCAATCCGCCATGCTCGATCAGATAAACGATTCGCTCAAATGAGAGTCCGCGCTCTTCAATAAGCCAATTATTCTTTTCAACATTCCAAGTGTACTCCTTCACGCCTGAAATAATAACACGTTGTGTGCCTTATGTGGGCAAACTCAACGATTACTTGGTATATAGCCTCAGATTCTGCACGCGCGCGCGGTAGGCTTCCATGCGTTCGCGCAGATCGGTCTTGTGCGCCGAGGCCACGCAGTGCAGCAGCACATTGAGCGCGCTGGTCAGGCCGCCGGTGGATTCCAGGATCAGGCCGGTCCGGGTGTTCATGCTCACGATGCAGGGCGTGTCGATATAGCGGGCGATGCCGTATTCGTCGCTGAACACCACCAGATCGGTCTCGTTGGCTAGGCAATCGTTGGCGAAGGTGATGCCGGCCTCGGCATAGGGCGTGATATCGATCAGAACCACGCAGCAGCGCTCGTTGCGGCTGTCGATCCACTGGCCGAGCACGCCGCTGTACAGGTCGATGAATTCCACCCCGGGGCGGACCAGCGCCAGCCGGTTGGCGAAGTCCTCGGCCAGCCCGCGTACGGTCTGAAAGCCGCATACGAACACGCGCTCGGCCTCGGCCACGCGGCTCACGACGGTCTGCCAGTGGGCGCCGCCGAGTTGCTCGGCGAAATCCTTGAGCGCATTGATCTCGGCGTTGAGATGGCTCGTCAGGTCGGCGGGCCGGTGCTCGACGCGCTCGATCAGCGTGGCGTTGAGCAGCGAATGCGTGCGCACCTCGTCGCGCAGCGCCTGTTTGAGCCCGTTCACCCCCTTATAGCCCAGCCGGCGCAAAAAACGGCTGACCGTATTCGGGCTTACGCCGCTTTTTTCGGCAAGGCTCGCGCCGGTCTCGAAAGCCAGATTTTCCAGATGGGCTTCCAGCGTGGCATAGAGCGCGCGCTCGGCCGGCGAAAGCCCGCCGTCGAGTTGCGCGACCCGCTCGGCCAGGACCGATGATTCCCCTGTCTTTGACATTCGTATGGCATCCGAATTGGTTATGGTATTTAAATGTCATGCGCGCCTAAATTGGTATCCGCATCACGAGGGTCTAGGCCTTATGTCTGGGCCTTGTGCCTGGGCCTCGTGCCGCCGCTTGAATGGCCGGCGCCATGACACGAGCGCTGCCCGTCTGCGCTGACGACGCCGCCATTCTCGCACTGTTGAAAAGGAACGCTTGCGAATGAACCGAATGCGCGCACGCGATCTGGGCCTGCCGATACCCGGCGCGCCCGGGCCGAACAACGCCGTCACCGACGTGGACGGCGTGCTGGTGGGCTATGCCACGCTCGACGCCGTCGCCGACAGCGGCCGGCCGATCAAGACCGGCGTGACCGCGGTGCTGCCGCGGGGCCGCGAACCCCGGCCGATGCCGGTATGGGCGGGCTTTCATGCCTTGAACGGCAACGGCGAGGTCACCGGGACGCACTGGATCGAGCACGGCGGCTATTTCGTCGGCCCCATCTGCCTGACGAACACGCACAGCGTCGGCATCGTGCACCACGCGGCGACGCGCTGGCTGCTCGATCATCATGCCGAGGAGTTCGACGCGCACCATCTTTGGGCGATGCCGGTGGTCGCCGAGACTTACGACGGCGTGCTCAACGACATCAACGGGCAGCACATCGAGGCCCACCATGTTCGTGAAGCGCTGGACCGCGCCGCCGGCGGCGCGCTCGCCGAGGGCAACGTCGGCGGCGGCAACGGCATGATCTGCTACGGCTTCAAGGGCGGCACCGGCACCGCTTCGCGTCGGGTGCGCGTGGGTGAGGCCGTTTATACGGTCGGTGTGCTGGTGCAGGCCAATCACGGCAAGCGCGACTGGCTGACGGTGTGCGGCGTGCCGGTCGGCCAAGCGCTGATCGACGAAAACGAGCCGGCCGAACTCAACCGCGAGCGCGGTTCGATCGTCGCCGTGATCGCCACCGACGCGCCGATGCTGCCGCATCAGTTGAAGCGGCTCGCCGAGCGCGCCGGGCTCGGCATCGGCCGGGCGGGCAGCCCGGGCGGCAACGATTCGGGCGACATGTTCCTCGCCTTCAGCACGGCCAACGCGGGTCCGCTGCCGCAGCGCGCCCCGGTGCAGCAGCGGATGCGCTACGTGAACGACGAATATTTCGATCCGTTTTATATGGCGGTCGTCCAGGCGACCGATGAGGCCGTGCTCAACGCCCTGCTCATGGCCGAGGGCGCGCCCATGCACAAGCCGCACGGCTGGTGTCCGGCGCTGGCGGCCAATCGTCTCGCGCCGCTGCTCAGCCGCGCCGGCATCGCGATGAAGACGTAACGGCACTGATAGCGCGTCGGCCGGCCCACGGCTCGGTCCGGCGCCTTGGTCGAATAAAAACAGGAGGACTCGGATCATCATGACAACTGACAAGGCATCGACAACGTCATCGGGCGAAAGAAATCGCCTGTCCGGAAAGCTCGGCACCGCCGGCGTCGTATTCATGGTGGTGGCGGCGGCGGCACCGCTGACGGTGGTCAGCGGCAATATTCCGCTGGCGATCGGGTTGGGCAACGGCGCTGCGGCGCCGCTGGGGTTCGTGTTCGCGTCGCTGGTGCTGCTGATCTTTTCGGTCGGTTTCGTCGCGATGACGCCGTACGTCAGGGAGGCCGGCGCGTTTTTTACCTATGTCGGTACCGGGCTCGGCCCGCGGGCCGGCCAGGGCACGGCCTTCGTGGCTCTGATCACCTATACCGCGATCCAGCTCGGCATCTACGGCTTTCTCGGCTGGGCGGCCAACGATACAGTGGTGGCCATGGGCGGCCCGGCGCTGCCGTGGTGGCTGTACGCGGGCGCGGCGCTGGTCGCGGTGGCCGCGCTCGGCTACCGGCATATCGAACTGAGTTCGAAGGTGTTGGCGGTGGCGCTGATTCTGGAAATCGGCGTGGTGCTGGTTATGAACGTCGCCATCGTGGCCGCGCCACCGGCCAGCGCCGTGGCCGGCTTGGCGCATACGCCGAGCGCGCCGGCCGACGCCGGGGCCTTCGGCATTGCCGTACTGTTCGGCGTGACCGGCTTCATCGGCTTCGAGGCGACCGCCGTGTTTCGCGACGAAGCCCGCGACCCGAATCGCACGATCCCACGCGCAACCTATCTGGCGGTGCTGATCATCGGCGCGTTCTATACCGTTTCGTGCTGGTGTCTGGTGTATGCCTGGGGGCCGGACACGATACGCCAGATCGCGAACCGGTATCTGTCGAACGGCGGCAACATGGTGCTGGATACCGCGCGTTTCTACACCGGGCCGGTGCTGGCCGGGCTCATGCAACTGCTGTTGTTGACCAGCTTGATGGCCTGCGTGCTGTCGTTTCACAACATCGTGGCGCGCTATCAGTTCGTGCTGGCCAACTTCGGCATTCTGCCGCGGGCGTTCGCGACCAGCCATCAACGCCACGGTTCGCCGTATATCTCGTCGCTGTTCCAGACCGCCACCGCGGTGGTGCTGGTGATTCTGTGCGCGATCAGCGGCGCGAGCCCGCTGGTGGGCGTGTTCGGTTCCATGGCCGGCATCGCCACCGTCGGCATCGTGATGCTCATGCTGCTGACTTCGATCGCTGCGGCCGTCTTCTTCTTCAAGGCGCCGCGGCGCGCACCCGGGCGCGCGATCACCACCCGCTGGATGCCGGTGGCGGCCACCGTGCTGCTCATATTCATTCTGTATCTGGTGCTTACGAATTTCACCACCGTGACCGGGCTGGGCGCGGGCGTCAGCACGCTGCTGGCCATCATCCCGATGGCCGCGTTCGCGACCGGCATGGTCGCGATCAAGAAGACTTCGCTGGCCAACCTGTCCGTGCTGTCGGCGGCCGGCGAATAGCGCGCACCGCGTGCTGCTTCCCGGTGGCTAAATGAAGCTCTCTATTTGCCAGCGGCGATTGCGGCGCGCCCGGCAACGCCGCCAGCGCCGCCCGGTGGCGGCCAGAAACCGGGTGTGGATACCGCGCCCGGGCTGCGCCGCGTCATGAAAAGTGATGTGGTGGTGCGCCAGCACCAGCCGCCCGCCGGGGCGCAGGGTTTGTGCCGTTTTTTCGGCCAGGCGGGCCATTGCCACGGGCGTCAGGTAATACAGCAGTTCGGCGATCACGATCGCGTCGAAGGTGTGGCGCGGATAGTCTTCGGGCAGAACCGCCAGCCGGGCCCGGGCGCGGTCGTGCGGCGCGAGCGCCTGCGCGGTCAACGCGGCGCCGGTCCGGCTGCCGTCGCAGGCCAGCAGCCGCCACGATTTGCGCACCAGGGCGGCGCTGTTCGAGCCGTTGCCGCTGGCCAGTTCCAGCACGCGGGCATGACGTTGCGCGCCGAGCGCGCGCACGATGGCGCGGCGTTTTACGGCTTCGTCGCGTGCGCGCCAGGTGGCCCAGGGGTCGGGGTCGGTCGCGAAATGGGTCTCGAATCTCGCGAGGTCGATGCGACGGCTCATACCCGTTCGAAGCGTTCCACCGCACGACAGAAACGCGCTCGTTGCTCGGGGCTCATGGTGAACCCGTTCGGGTCGTCGTCGATGGCGCCGGTCTGGGTGGCGTGACAGTGCAGCGCGCTTTGTTTCATCCGCCGGAGCTGCGGGCCGAGGGTGAGAAACAGCGATAGCCGCGGCGGCCGATGGCCGGGCCGCGGCCAGACCGGGTAGGCCAGCCGGCGCCGGCATTCGGGCCAGATCCCGCGGCAGGCGCGTGCGACCGCGCGATGATCGGGGTGATCGTCGGCATGGGTGGGCACGACCAGCAGGTCCGGGGCCGGGCCGTGCGCGATATCGCGCGCCAGGCGACGCCGGCGCCGCGGATCGTAGCGCGCGAGCGTAGCGTCGCGATGCGCCAGATATCGAATCGAGCGCGCGCGCACGCCGGCCCGGGACAGGCCGCGCCGACATTCGGCGCGTCGCGCCGCGATCAAGCGCTCTCTAGGATGGCTCGGGCTGTTCGGATGCGAGGCCGAGCCGTCGGTGACCACTACCACGCGTACCCGGGCGCCGCGTCGTACCAGCGCCCGCATCAGCCCGAAGGCGCCGATGATCTCGTCGTCCGGATGCGGCGCGACGACCACCGCGCTGCGTATGTCGTCGAGATCGAGCGGGATCATAGGCCAGGCCGTAGTTCGCCGCTCGTGATCGCATCGGCCACGCACATGCGCTGCGCGTCGGGCCCGGGTTGGCGCAGATACACGGTCAGGTCGGTGAGCACACGCGACAGCGGATGGCGCTTGAACAGGCCGGCCAGGCCCACCGAATGCTGGGCCAGGGCGATCGCCTGCTCGGCGAACTCGGCCACCGCGCCGCGGGCATGGGCGACCTCCGCGACGCGCCGGTCGATGCCGGCCTCGAACTGGCGCGCGCCGGTGTCGCGACAGACCGCGGCCGCGCTCTGCGCCAGGCCGTACAGGCGGGCCAGGCGCTCGCGCTGGTGTGGATCGCCGTCGCGTTTGGTGCGCTGCAAATGCTCGCGCACTTGATCAAAGATGGCCGCGATTCCGCCGGCCTGGACCGCGACGAAGCGCAGGGCGCCGGTGGCGAACCAGGGCAGGCGTTGATAGTCGCCCGGCGCGCCGATCGTATGCGCCTGTTGCAGGGGTTGATCGTGCCAGCGCACCCGGTGCGTCTCCGATGCCTGCATGCCGACCACTTGCCACCAGTCGCGATCGATCGCCGGCGGGGTGGCGGCCAGATCGAGCAAAAGCAGCTGGGATTGATCGGCGTCGCCCGCGTCGCCCGCGTCGAGGGTGACCAGCGCGTGGCTGATGACCCCGGCGCCGGAGGCGAACAGCTTGCCGCCGGAAAGACGGCCGTGTTCGCGCTGCAGCGGGTATTCGCGCCAGGGCGCGTTCCAGACGCCGAAAGTGGCGCCGTGGCGCGCCAGCCCGGTCATCGCCTCGGCGAGTTCGGGCCGGCCGTAGCGGCCGATGATCTGCAAGGCGTCGACGTGGCCCTCGAACAGGCGGCCAAGCGCCAGATCGTGGCGCCCGGCGGCATAAAGACGCCGCAGCAGAGTGATCATCTCGTCGCTGTCAGATGGGTCGCGTAGCGGCAGATTCGCGCCGAACCGGGCCATGCCGCGGCGGAGAAAGCACGGATTATCGAGCGCGTCGCGGTCCAGCCGGGGGGCGGTTTTACAATCAGACCGCTTCATTATCGGCTCCACCGAGCGGATAGGGCAGCAGCCGCGCCAGTTCGGCCTCGGCGGTGACCAGATCGATCCGGCGCGCCGCCGGCCAGCGGCTCTCGATCAGCAGCGCGAAGGCATCGGCGCTGGGGCTTTCGTGGACCAGCGCATGCAGTTCGCGGATGCCTACCGCGCAGCGATCCGCGAGAAACCCGTAGGCGCGCGAATCGCCGGTAAAAGCGCGACGGGCGGCCGCGCACGCCTCGTAGCGCGCCGCGACTTCCGCCGGACGCTCGACGCGCTCGGACGCCGAGGGCGCATACTTGCTGCGGCGCAGCTCGTCCGCCAAACCGCCGCGGGCGCGGCCGAACAGCCGCGACGAGGTCTCGACCCGGACCTGGTGATCGCGCCGTACCCAAAACCCCAGGCGTCGGGCAGTCTGCACCAGATCGGTATCCTCGCCCGCGGCCAGCGTCGCGAAACCGCCGAGCGCCCGATAAACCGAGGCCCGAAAACCCAGGCTCGCACCGCCGATGCTCGGGTGGCCCGGCGGCGGCTCGTAGGTGATCGGGTCGAGCGTGCGCTCGAGCGTGTAAAGCCGTTCCAGATACCGCTCCAGACGATCGCGCCGTCGGTGCGCCGGAAGCGGTTCGCGCCGGATATGGCCGGCCACGATATCGACCTCCGCCAGGGCGGCCCGATTGGCCGCGACCCAGTCCGGCGCGGGCCGGCAGTCGGCGTCGGTGGTCAGGATCAGGCCGTCGGCGGCGTCGCCGAGCGTGGCCAGCCCCAGCGCCATGGCCGCGCGCCGGGCGCGACCGGCGTTGGAGCGTTTTTGCCGCGCGATGCTGTCGTGATACAGGGTCAGCCGCGCCGCCCGAGCCTGTTCGATCGCACGGTCGCGACAATCGGGCTGCGGGCCGTCGAACAATAAACAGACTCCGAACGGCGCACCGTCGCGCTGTTCGGCCAGAGCCTGAATGAGCGCGGGTAGGCGCCGGGTTTCGTCGCGTACGGGAATACAGATTACGAGCGGCGGCGCGCACTGAAGCGGCATGAGAATTCAGCCAACGGTTAGCGTATGTCGAGCCTAGGCATCTTGGCGCGCGGCGTGGATCAGGGTGATCCCGATGGTGAGCCGGGCGCCCGGCCTTCGAGCCGACGCCGCGTGCTTCGTCGGTGGAGATCGATACCCGGCACACCCGGCCAAGGAAGCGGGCTCGGGGTAAACACCAGGCTTTTTCTTCAATCGCATCGACAGCCGGTAGGACGGTTTGCGGTTAGCCTGCACCAATGCCGCCACGCACGACGATCGCAACCATGGAAGAACTCGAGGATATCGTGAATTTTCTGTTGCGCCACGAGGTGACATTGGCAACCGCCGAATCCTGCACGGCGGGACTTGTGGTCTCGGAACTGGCGCGTGTCCCGGGTAGCGGGCAGGCCATCGACTGCGGCCTGACGGTGTATTCGCCACAGGCCAAGACGCGCCATCTGGGCATAGAACCCGAACTGCTGGAAAAGCACGGGCTGACCAGCGAAATCGTTGCCGACGCCATGGCCGTGGGCGCGATACGCCACAGCCACGCGAACGCAGCGATCGCCAATACCGGGATCGCCGGCCCGGCGCCGGGCCCCCGGGGTGTGCCGCCCGGAACCGTCTGTTTCGGCTGGGCGATCGTCACCGACGACACGATCCGGCGCCTTACCGAGACCCGGTGGTTTGCCGGTGGGCGCAACAAGGTGCGATTGGCTGCCGCGCACTATGCATTGCGACGGCTGGTATCTTATTACGCCGAGGCCGCCGGCGGTTGGCAGGCTTGATTTCTATTCAATTAAGAATAAACGCGAACTTGGCGAAACAGGTGAATTCATGAGTCGAAACGAGTCAGCCGCGATCCAGCGCGAGATCATCCAAGCGCTGCTGGTTGCGCCCACGATCGATGCCAGCGCGGAAATAGAGCGCCGCGTCGATTTTCTGTATCGCTATCTCGAACAGGCAAAGGCGCGGGCCCTGGTGCTCGGCATCAGCGGCGGCGTCGATTCCTCGGTCGCCGGACGGCTCGCGCAGCTCGCCGTGGAACGCGCCCGGGGTTCGTCGGGCGACGATGGGCCGCGCTTTTTCGCGGTGCGACTGCCTCACGGCCGCCAGCAGGACGCCGACGATGCCCGCGCCGCGTTAGCGTTCATCCGCCCCGATGAAACGCTAGAAGTGGATATCGAAGGCCCGACGCGGTACATGGATGCCGCGCTCGACAGCGCCGGCCTGAGCTTCGAAAACGAAAATCAACGCGACTTCGTGCTCGGCAACGTCAAGGCCCGCCAGCGCATGATCGCGCAATATGCGATCGCCGCCCGCCACCACGGTCTGGTCGTCGGTACCGATCAGGCCGCGGAAGCGGTGATGGGATTTTTTACCAAGTTCGGCGACGGCGCGGCCGACCTCACCCCGCTGTTCGGTTTGAACAAGCGCCAGGTCCGGGCGGTCGGGCGGGCGCTCGGCGCGCCCGACGCGATCGTCGAGAAAAAGCCGACCGCCGACCTGGAATCGCTGCGGCCCCAGCGGCCGGACGAAGAAGCCCTCGGCGTGACCTACGAACAGATCGATGCGTTCCTGGAAGGCCGCGAGATCGAGCGCGACGCCGAACGGATAATCGTCGACACCTACGAACGTACCCGGCATAAACGAACCTTGCCGGCGGCGCCTGCGGGGATTTCGGGTAATACCGACCCACATAAGGATTGATCGATCTTCATGAAGCCGGAATTCGTCCGCAAATGAACGCCAATAAACGCGAATGAAAGCGAGAAAAACGCATCCGGCTATGATTCGCCTTCGCTGCTCTTGTACCCCGGCAACTCGACATCGCTCGTCTCGGGGATATCCGGCTCGATCGATATGAGGCGCGCATGCCCGATCCGGCTGCGAATATCCTGCTCCATGCGATCGATGGCGGTGGCGATATCCCTGAACTGCATATCCGGATCGAAGCGGACCTTGGTTTCGATCAGCAGGTCGTTGGGGGACAGATACAAGGTGCGGATGTAGAGCACCTCGCGTACTTCCTCGGGGCCGGTGAGCGCCTCGCGGATCGCATCCATCTCTTCCGGCAACGCGGATTCGCCGATCAGCAGGCTTTTCATCCGGCTCGCGAGGATCCAGGACACGGCGGTGAGCACGAGGCCGACGAGGATGCTCGCGATACCGTCGTAGATGTTGTTACCGGTGATCAGCGACAGGGTAATGCCGCCGTAGGCGAAGAACAGGCCGAACATCGCCGCGCTGTCCTCGAGTAGAACCAGCGGCGCCTCGGGAGATTTGGCCCGTTTGATGTATTGCCGATAGCTCAGATCGCCCTTGCTCCGGCGGGTTTGGCGGATCGCCTGGAGGAGAGACGTGCCGTCCATGACCAGGCCGACGGTCAGGGCCGCATAGGGCACCCAGATCAACGCGATTTCGTGCTCTTCTCCGCTCGCGATGGCGAGAACGCCGCGGCCGATGGACAGCACGGCGCCGATCCCGAACATGACCACCGAGACCATGAACCCCCAGAAGTAGCGCTCGCGTCCGAACCCGAAAGGGTGCTCGGTCGTGGCCAGATGTCGGGCGGTCAACTGGCCGCGCAGCATCAGCCCCTGGTTGATCGTGACGGCCGTGGAATGGATGGCTTCGGCCAGCAGCGCGGACGAGTGGACGACAAAATAGCCCCCGAACTTGGCCAGCGCCACCACCAGGTTCGCAAAGAAGGCGACGGCGACGGTGTTGATCTCGCCGTCGTGCTTTTCCCGGGTTCCGGGAATGGCGCTGATCGCGCCGCCCAGCAGCGCCCGGTGCCACGGCGGGATCGAATCGTCGCCGGTGGCGTCATTGCGGGCGTTGTGATTGTCGCTCATTCAATTCTTCCGTGCTGGTTCTTCCGTACTGGCGCCGAGTGGAGAATTACAGTCGATGACGCAATGGCTCAAGGGCTGATCGACGTTGCTCCGGCTATGGGCTTCGTCGGTATGGGTGCCCTCGGTGATCATCGGTGCGAAGCCGCCGCGCGCGAAACGGCCATCCAGGCCCTAACATCGCACTTCATATCGCGAACGCCAGTAGGGACAATATGGAGATGCGGTCGGGCCAACCGGCGGATCTTTCGGTAGCGTCGTACTAAGCCCATCCCATCCCGCCGTAAGAAAGCGCAGCGCCGATGCGATGCTGTGCGCTATCGCGATTATTAATCCGGCATCAAAACAACTGGGATATCATCTGTTTGCAAGTGCTTAGCGGTCGATGGCC
>NZ_DASSKM010000004.1:0-20769 GCF_035690525.1 Salinisphaera sp. | reverse complement strand
CGTCGCGCACGCCGCGTCCCGCGCGGCTCGTCGCCCGGCAAGCGGTAGCCCAGGCGTGGCCGCGCCATGATTGCGCCGGCCACGATTTTTCCGGTACAAGAAAGAAGTGTTGACAAGCGAATGCCGCTCGGGCCGTTCTGGCGCCGTCAAAGGAGGTTGTTTCGTGTCGGTCATACCACGCATTCTCAAACTCGATGCCGGCGGTCTCCCCGTGGAGTGGGTGGACTGGCGCGAAGCCGTGAGCCTGTATTTCACCGACAAGATCGCGTGGGAGGCCGGCAGCGAGAAGATCGTGCTGCGTGGCGGACGCTCGCGCGAGACCGGCGTGCGTAGCGAGATCGCCATCGACTCGATCATCGCCGTTCGCGATCGATCGCACCGGTTCGCGCGTAATTTGGTGCCGACGCTGACCCGGCGCGAACTGTTCCATCGCGACGGCGGGCTGTGCCTGTATTGCGGCACCCAACTCGGCTTTTCGCAGATGCAGATCGAGCATGTCGTACCGCGATCCAAGGGCGGAGAACACGCCTGGCGCAACGTGGTTTCGACCTGTGAGTCCTGCAATCGCTATAAGGATGATCGGACGCCGGAGCAGGCGGGAATGAAACTGCTGGCGTTGCCGTACGAACCGAATCTGGCGGAGTGGCTGATTCTCGCTAACCGCCGAATACTCGCCGATCAGCAGGCCTTTCTCGAGCGCCTGGCGCCGCAGCGGATTCGGTCGGCCAGCTGATTCAGACCCGGGCGTAGCTTCCCAAATCTATTAAGAAATGCGAGCGCGTTGGGGCGACCCGTGCGCACCGGAATCGCGCGTCGCCTGCTCGTGGCGAGCCATGGTTTGTAACAGACCATCGACTGTAACCTGTGCGACGTAATCGGCCAGCCGCTGCCGCGAGATCGTCGGCCGCGTGGCCGGTCGCGAGCCGGGCGGCGCAAGAACGCGCGCCGCGATCCGGGCGAGCGCCATACGCAGATGCTCGGCGGCATGGTCGCGCAGGAAACGCGTGGCCGGCGTCACGCTATCGTCGTCAATCGCCGGCTGCCGGTTCGGCACGTAGAGCGCGTTGATGATTTCGCGAAGAATCGGGCCGGCCTGGGCGGCGGTGTTTTCGGCCGCACGCGCCAGAACGGGTTGGCGGAGCGTATCGTTGGCCGTCGTCGTATCGGCACCGAACCGGTCTTCGAAGCCGCCCGGTGCGCCCCGTTCAAGAACCGCAAGACCGGCGCCGTCGATCAGCACGTTTTTCAGCTCCGCGGTCACGTCCTCGGTAAGCAGACGCCGCGTTCTGGATATCTTTTCCGGCGATGGAGCGATCAGCGCCCGCTCCATTTGGGTGCCCAAGCCACTCGCCTGGGCGCCCGTGAGCAGAGTGATCAGACTCGAAGCCAGCAGGCCGATCGCGATACGTCGCATGGCGGTTCGGACCTCGCTGCGGTTGTCGTTTAAAATCAGAAATTAGCATGTGGCGTACCGGGCGCCCGCTAACGAATGTTCGAACGTGTTGCGCCGGCGATTGCCGGCGGCCGATCCGGGCCGACAAAATAATGCGATGAAGATTTCCTCAGCGCAGGTCACGGCGGGCATATTGGCCGGCGGCGAGGGCCGCCGCCTCGGTGGTGCCGACAAAGGCTGGTACGAAGTGGCCGGCCGTCCCCTAATCGAACATACGCTCGCGCGCGTTCGGCCGCAGGCCGGAGGCATCGTGATCAGCGCGAACCGCTCGCTATCCCGCTACCGGAGCCTCGGTTACACCGTTCACGGCGATGACACGGACGAATATCGCGGGCCGCTGGCGGGCATTGCAAGCATGCTCGAGGTCGCGGTTACGCCGTACGTGCTCATCGTGCCGGTGGATACACCCATGCTGCCGCTGGATCTGGTGGCGCGGCTCGCCGATGCCATGAAGCCGAATATCGATCTCGCGGTGGCGCGGACCCCGGATTCCCTGCACCCGTTACACGCTTTAATGCGCCGGTCGTTGCTCGGGGATGTGCGGGCCGCACTGTTTTTCGGGCGCCGCCGGGTCACCGAATGGCAGCAGCAAACCGCGCGCGTACCGGTGGATTGGCCCGACGGCGAAGATTTCGTCAACATCAATCGCGCTCAAGACGCCGAGGCGCTCGTCGATCGGCTGTGATCACGCACTCCGGCAACGGCGCGGCGTTGCCGTAACCGTTCCCGAATCGCCTGCGAGGACCGTCATGCCCGAAATTTCCCGCCAGCCGGCCGATCGGCCGGGTACAAACAACACGCCGATGGCGCTGGCCGAAGCGCGCCGGCGTATCGTGGCGGCGATCCGGCCGGTCGAAGATACCGAACGCGTCACTCTGAACAAGGCGCTGCACCGCGTGCTCGCCGAGCGGGTCGTCGCGGGGGTGGATGTGCCGAGTGCCGCGAACTCGTCCATGGACGGCTATGGCTACGCGGCGGCCGGCGTCGAGGGCCCCGGCGCCCGTTTGAAAATCGCGGGACAAAGCCTCGCGGGCCATCCGTTTACGGGCCGTGTCGGGCCGGGCGAGTGCGTGCGCATCATGACCGGGGCGGTCGTGCCGGACGGCGTGGACAGCGTCGTGATGCAGGAAAACACGCGCCTCGACGGCGAGTTCATGATCGTCGAGCAGCCGTCCGAACCGGGCGCGAACATTCGCCCGGCCGGCGAGGACCTGGCGCGCGGACAGCCGGTGCTCGGGCCGGGCAGTTTTCTACATCCGGCCGACATCGTCGTCCTGGCCTCGGTGGGCGCGGCCGAAGTGACCGTCGTCCGGCGCCCGCGCGTGGCGTTTTTCTCCACCGGCGACGAACTGCGGCCGATCGATGGCGCGCTGGCGCCCGGCGAAATCTACGACAGCAACCGGTACGGGCTCGCCGCGCAGCTCGAAAGCCTCGGCATGGAAGGCGTCGACCTCGGAGCCGTTGGCGACTCGTCGCAAGCGCTGGCCGAGGCGTTCGACCGCGCGGCAAGCTGCGATGCCCTGATCACGAGCGGCGGTGTTTCCGTCGGTGCCGCCGATTTCGTGGTCGACGTGCTCGCCGACAAGGGCGCCATCGATTTCTGGCGCGTCGCGATCAAGCCGGGCAAGCCGCTGGCTTTCGGCGCGTTGGGGCGTACGCGGTTCTTCGGCCTACCGGGCAACCCGGTGTCCACGGCGGTGACTTTCATTCAACTCGTGCGACCGGCCCTGGTTCGTCTAGCCGGCGCGACGCCGGCCGAGCCGATTCGTATGACGCTGCCCACCGCTACCGATTTGGCCAAACGGCCGGGCCGCGAGCATTTCCTGCGCGCGCGCATGGATTTCGGCGGCGCATCGCCGCGCGTGATTGCGCTCGACCATCAGGGATCGGGGGTGATGCGCTCGATGAGCCGGGCCGATGCCTTCGTCGTATTGCCGGCCGACTGGGCGGATGTGCCGGCCGGCACGCCGGTCACGGTCGAGCCGTTCGCGCAGACGATCTGGGCCCCGGTGGACGTTCCCGGCGATGCATGATCGTGCGACGCCACGTCCGATCGTCGAAAGATCGACCGGAAGATTGCCCAGAAATTGCCGAGGGATCGCCGAGGGTTGGCCGATTGATCCCCGGCGTGAATACGCAGATACTCAAGCACAATACAATCGAATACCGTCGACGACTCCGGCGCGGATACCGCCTTGGCGGATTGCGGCTTTAGAGGCGACGGCTGCGATGCCCGCTCCGGGGTGTCACCGAGACTCTGGCCCGGGCGTGGCCCGGTTATGGAATAGCCGGGTTATGAAATAGCCGGGCCCTGCGGCTTTAGGCGCGATGCGGATCGCGGTCGGCGGTGGACAGGAGCGCGTTTGTGGACCAGGAATCTGAATTTTTCGATATCGCCGTAGACGGCCGGGCGATCACCGTGCGTAGCGGCCAGCCGTTGCCGCAAGCCCTCGATGCGGCCGGCGTCTATATGCCGCATCTTTGCTATCACCCGAGTCTGGGGCCGATCCAGACCTGCGACACCTGCTTCGTCGAGGTCGACGGCAATCTCGTGCGCGGCTGCAGCGTGGTGGTCAAACCCGGCATGGAGATCGGCCTGAACGTCGAGGAGGCAGAGTCGGCGCGCATGGAGGCCATCCACCGCGTGACCGCCAACCACGATCTGTATTGCTCGGTTTGCGACAACAACAACGGCGACTGCGCGGTGCACAACACCGTGCGCGACATGCACGTGCCGGGGCAGCACTACGCGTATCGCGGTAAACCGTACGAAAAAGATTATTCCAACCCGTTTTATATCTACGACCCGGACCAGTGCATCCTGTGCGGACGCTGTGTAGAAGCCTGCCAGAACCTGCAGGTCAACGAGACGCTGTCCATCGATTGGGAGCGGGAGCGACCGCGCGTAATCTGGGACGAGGATGTGGCGATCGAGGATTCCTCCTGTGTGTCCTGTGGCCACTGTGTGACGGTCTGCCCTTGTAACGCGCTGATGGAAAAGACCGCGCTGGGCAAGGTGGGGCCGATGACCGCGCTGTCGCCGCAGGCGCCGGACGGCTATCGCCGGCTCGGCCGGGCGTCGATCGATCTGGTCAAGGCCGCCGAGCGCAGCACCGGTTTCGGCCCTATCTTTGCCGTGTCGGAAGTCGATTCGGCGATGCGCGAAACCGAGCTCAAGCGGACCAAGACGGTCTGCACTTACTGCGGTGTGGGCTGTTCGTTCGAGATGTGGACGCGCGGCCGCGATCTGCTCAAGGTCCAGCCCAAGGCCGAGGCGCCGGCCAACGGCATCTCGACCTGTATCAAGGGCAAGTTCGGCTGGGGCCATATCAACAGCGAGCACCGGCTGACCAAGCCGCTGATCCGGGAGAACGGCAGCTTCCGCGAAGCCGAATGGGACGAGGCCTACCGCCTGATCGCGCGCCGTTTCAACGCGATTCGCGACGCCCACGGCCCGGACGCGCTGGCCTTCATCGCTTCCTCGAAGTGCACCAACGAGGAAGCGTATCTGATGCAGAAGTTCGCGCGCTCGGTCATCGGCACCAACAATATCGACAACTGCTCGCGCTATTGCCAGGCGCCGGCCACGGAAGGGTTGTGGCGCACCATGGGCTACGGCGCCGACACCGGCGGCATCGCCGATCTCGAGGCCGCGGAACTGCTGCTTATCGTCGGTTCCAACACCGCCGAAAGCCACCCGGTGATCGCCACCCGCATGAAACGAGCGGCCAAGCTGCACGGCCAGAAGCATATCGTCGCCGATCTGCGCAAGAACGAGATGGCCGAGCGCGCCGATTTGTTCATGCGGCCCGAGCCCGGCACCGATCTGATCTGGATGAACGCGGTATCGAAATATATTGTCGATAACGGCCATGCCGCCGAGGACTTCATCGCCGAGCACGTCGACAGCTATGAGGACTTCAAGCAAAGCCTGGCGCCGTTCACGCTGGAGTTCGCCGAACAGCGCTGCGGGCTCGGCCGCGACACGCTGATGCAGGTCATCGAAATGATTCTCGCGGCCGACACCGTGTGCGGGGTTTGGGCCATGGGCGTGACCCAGCACAGCATGGGCGCCGATACCGCGACCGCGCTGTGCAATCTGCTGATCGTGACCGG
Organism: Salinisphaera sp.; assembly: GCF_035690525.1. GTDB lineage: Bacteria > Pseudomonadota > Gammaproteobacteria > Nevskiales > Salinisphaeraceae > Salinisphaera. Next base: position 15,200 of record NZ_DASSKM010000004.1, on the reverse strand, counting down.
CAACATTGCCAAATTCGGCGCCGGGGCGTTTCCCATGCGCGGGCATAACAACGTGCAGGGCGCCAGCGATTTCGGTTGCATGCCGAGCCGCTTCCCCGGCTACGATTTCGTCACCGAGGACGATGTCCGCAAGCGTTACGAACAAGTCTGGGGCACCGAACTAACCACGCGCCCCGGCCTGAACAATCACGAGATGGTCCACAACATCCACGACGGCGAACTCAAGTCGCTGTACGTGGTCGGCGAGGATATGGCGATCGTAGATTCCGACGCGCTCAACGTCCAGTCCGCGTTCGAGAAGCTCGAATTCTTCGTGGTGCAGGATATGTTCTTCTCGCGCACCTGCGAATTCGCCGATGTGGTGCTGCCGGCCAGCCCGTCGCTGGAAAAGGAAGGCACGTTCACCAATACCGAGCGTCGCCTACAGCGTCTTTACGAAGTATTTCCGCCGCTGGGCGATTCGAAGCCCGACTGGCGCATTCATACCGAGCTCGCCGCCTACATGGGCCACGACTGGGGCTATACCCACCCGTCGGAGATCATGCACGAAGCGGCCGGCTTGACGGACCTGTTCACCGGCGTGCATTACGATCGTCTGCAAGGCTTCGATTCGCAGCAATGGCCGGTCGCGGCCGACGGCACCAGCGAAGCCCAGCTGTATTCCGGCGGCAGTTTCCACTTCGGCGACGGCAAAGCGCGTCTCTACCCGGTGCACTGGAACGAGCCCACCGACCAGCCCGACCGGGAATACGATCTACACCTGAACAACGGCCGTTTGCTGGAGCATTTCCACGAAGGCAACCTCACCGACGAGACCCCCGGCATCGTGTATAAAATTCCGCACGGTTTCGTGGAGGTCTCGCCGCAACTGGCCGAGGAGCGCGGGCTGGAATCGGGCCGTATGGTTCGGCTGAAATCGCGGCGCGGCGCGGTCAAGGTCGCGGTACAAGTCACCGACCGGGTGTCCGGCAAGCAGCTCTACATGCCGCAGCACGGCAAGAAGAACATCGAAGCGGTCAACGTGTTGACCAGCTTCCAGGCCGACAAGGATACCGATACCCCGGCCTACAAGGAGTGCGCGGTCAACATGCAGGCCCTGGACGATCACGGCCCAGCACCGCTCAAGCCGAACAACCAGCGACACAAGAAACGCCATCCCACATCCGGGGTGCAGGTCGACCGGAAATGGGAGCGCGACGACTACCGGCGGCCGCCGAAGGTACGCCCGACCGGTAGCGGTATCTAAGGCGGCGCCACTCCGCTCGACAGGATTCAATCATGGCAGAACAGATTCACTACCGCCCGGACCAAGCCCGGCGTTTCCGGCCGGAGACCTTGGAAGAGATCGAACGATTCGAGGGCCGGATCGCCGAAATCAACGGCCTGCTCGACCAACTCTACGAGTCCGGACTGATGCGTTGGATCAAGGACTTCGTCGGCGCCATGCCGGAAGTCTCGACGATCGCCCTCGAAGGCCTGAACACCGCGCACGGCCAGGCCGGAATGCGCAACCTGCTCGTGCTCGCCCGGCAGCTCGGCCGGCTCGACCCCGATCGCCTGGAACGGATGTTCGACGCCATGCAGGCCGGCCTCGACCGCGCGGATGAAACCGCGGCCGGCAAGCACGCTTCGTCCTATAATCCGCCGGGCGTGACCGGCGTGTTCAAACTGCTGCGCGACGAGGAACTCTGGCGTACGCTCGCGCCGGTCATCGAGGGCGCCAAGGCGTTCTCGGCCGAGACGCGCCGCCAGCGCGACCCATCCGGCGACAAGGATCGACGGGAAAGCGACGACGCCTAGATAACGCCCGCGACGCGCAACACGAACACGCCCGCAGTCATCGTCGCGCTCGCGGCCAGCGTGGTCACGGCCACGATGTTCGCGGCCAGGCGCGCGTCGCCGCCCATGGCCTCGACCATGATGAAGCTGGATGCCGCGGTCGGGCAGGCGAAATATAGAAACATCAGGCCCAGTTCGCGCGCCGGATAGCCGATCAGCCAACCAACCGCGACGGCCGCCGCGGGCAGTATCGTCATCTTGATCACGCTGGCCGAAAACGCCACGCCGCGGGCGTCGTAGAGCGCGCGCATCGAAAGCGCGCCGCCGATGCAGACCAGCGCCAGCGGTAGGGTGAGCTGGGCGAAATAGTCACCGCTGGTCATCACCCATGTCGGAATCGGAACGCCGCCGGCGGCGACGGCCACCGATGCCAGCGTCGCCAGGATGAGCGGGTTGGCCGCCACGCCGCGCGCGATCGAACGCCAGTCCGCGCTTTGCCCAGGCTGATACCAGGTCAGGACCACGACGGCGAGCACGTTGTAGATCAGGATCACTTCGCCGACGAGGATGCTGCCGGCGGACAAGCCGAAATCGCCGTACATGTTCTGCGCCAGCGCCAAGCCGACGATGCCGCAGTTGCCGCGAAAGGCGCCTTGGACATAGACGCCGCGCCGGATTCCCGGCACGCGCCAGATCGCCCACAGCCAGATCAGCGCGAAGCTCGCCACGGTGGCCAGACCGAAGTAGGCCATCATGCCCGGCCGGATCGCTTCGCCGGGATCGGCGCCCACGATGGAAACGAAGATCAGGGCCGGCATGCTGCCCTTGAACACGATCTTCGAGGCCATGGAAACGAAGCGATCGTCGACCCAGCCGGCGCGGCGCATCGCGATGCCCACAAATACCAGTGCGAACACCGGCAGCGTGACGTTCAGCGTCTGAATGAAAATCGCCGCAATAGGCATGGCACCGGCCGGGGTCGCGGAATGAACGGCGCGGGCGCCGTCGAACGCGCGCCAGTATAGGCCCGTGACGTTCGCCGGATACAGCGATCGCGCGGTGTTTGCCCGCCGAAAACCCCGGTCCAGGCTTTATGATGACGATATTCATACCGACAGAGAGCCGTCCATGCGCCGATCCGACGACCCCGATCGGCCCGACTATCGGCCCGACTATCGGCCCAAACCCGTCGATGCGCCGGCGGCGGCGCGCGAACGCGTCGCGATCGCCGACTATCGCGATGGCATCTGGCGCGCGGCCGACGACACGCTGGCGGTCGAGCGTGCGCTGGAAATTCATGTCGCCGGGGCCGAACCGTTGATCACCATGCGCACGCCCGGCCACGACCGCGAGCTGGCCGCCGGCCTGCTGCACGGTGAAGGCGTAGTACGCTCGGCCGCCGATATCGTCTATCTGCGCCACAGCGCCGACGAGCCCGATGTCATTCGAGCCATGCTCAAGCCCGAGGCGCGCGCCCGGCTCGACCGCATCGAGCGCAACACGCTGGCGACCAGCGCGTGCGGCGTCTGCGGCAAGCCGAGCTTTCGCGCGCCGCGCCCGGCGCGCGCCGTATCGCGCGGCGTCGATGGCCTGCGTGTCGACCCCGACTGGCTGCTCGGCCTGCCCGAACGCATGCGCGTCGCGCAGGACGTGTTCGAGTCCACGGGCGGCCTGCATGCCGCGGCGATTTTTCGTGCCGGCGGCGATCTCGTTGCCCTGCGCGAGGACGTCGGCCGGCACAACGCGCTCGACAAGCTCATCGGGCGGGCGTTGCTCGATGCACGGCTTCCGTTGTCGGAACATGTCCTCATGCTCTCCGGCCGCGCCAGCTTCGAGCTGATGCAAAAGGCGGGCGCCGCCGGCATTCCCGTCGTCTGCGCGATTTCGGCGCCGAGCAGTTTCGCGGTCGAAATCGCCCGGCGGTTCTCGACCACGCTCGTCGGTTTTTTGCGGGGCGAGCGCTTCAACTGCTATAGCGGCGCGCAGCGATTGGGCCGAGCGTAGCCGACGCCGTTCGCTGTCGCCGGCTGCAGAATAAGCGGCATTACCACGGCGCAATCGGCGCCACGAGCCGAATCGGGCGTACGCGGGCCTGCCGCGGCGGGGCTTGTTGCGCTCGTCTTCGAGGCGGGCTTGCCAGGCTCCTGCGTCCGGCCTAACGTCGGAGCATCAAAAGCCCCCGCGAGAACTTTCATGACCGACGCCATCGAGAACCGTCAATTTCGTCTGGTCCGCCGGCCCAAGGGCATGCCCCAGCGCCATGATTTCGAACTCGCCACCGAAACCCTGGGCGAGGCGCGGGATGGCGAAGTCCGAGTCGCGATCGAGTATATCTCGCTCGATCCGGCCATGCGCGGCTGGATGAACGCCGGCAAGTCGTATATCAAACCGGTCGGCCTCGGCGAGGTGATGCGCGCGGGCGCGGCCGGCAAGGTTATCGATTCGAAGCATCCGGACTTCGCCGCCGGCGACCCGGTCAGCGGCAACTTCGGGGTGCAGACGCATGCGGTCGTGCCCGGCGACGAGCTGCGCAAGGTCGATACCGCGCTGGCCGATCTGCCGGTCTATCTCGGCGCGCTCGGCATGCCCGGCATGACCGCTTATTTCGGCACGCTGGAGGTCGGCGCGCTCGCCGAGGGCGATGTCGTGCTCGTTTCGGCCGCCTCCGGCGCGGTCGGCGCGCTGGTCGGCCAGATCGCGAAGAAGAAGGGGGCATCGCGGGTTGTCGGTCTCGCCGGCGGGCCGGAAAAATGCGCCTATGTTGTCGACCAACTCGGTTTCGATGCCGTCATCGACTACAAGGCCGAGGAAATCAACGATGCGGTCCGGCGCGAATGCCCGGACGGCATAGACGTGTATTTCGACAACGTCGGCGGCGAGATCCTGGACGCCGCGCTCGCCAATCTGCGCCTGCATGCCCGGGTCGTGATCTGCGGCGCGATCTCGCAGTACAACGTCACCGGCAACGTCGGCGATACCGCGTACGCGCCGCAGAACTATCTTTCGCTGCTGATCAACCGGGCGCGCATGGAAGGCTTCATCGTGTTCGACTTCGCCGATCGTTATCCTCAGGCCGCCCGCGAGATGGCGGACTGGCTTGCGGCCGGTGACCTCAAACACCGCGAAGATATCGTCGAAGGCTTCGACACCTTTCCCGAGACCCTGCTCAAGCTGTTCACCGGCGGGAACTTCGGCAAGCTGGTGCTGGCGGTCGAAGATTAGGGGCTGCTGCCGTTCCATACGCCGCCGCGCCGATGGCCGCCCGGCTATATTCGAGCTTTGCAATAGCAAAGCGTCGTAAGCGTAAAGCAGCTATAACGCTGGATTCTGAAAAGTTCATCTTCTGAGAGTAAATATTGGACATAAGTATGAAAATGCCAGCATTTGAATATACATCGCGAGGGAGGCGGTGGTAGGGTCAATTGTGTGGCATCGATGCAGTTCGGCCGCCCTGTGATGACCTGTGATGATGGGGCGGACTCTCGCTACATCGTGAACGGTTGCCGTCGTTCTTGCTGTATGGGAGGAGAATGAATAATGAAATACGCTATTGCTGTCATCGCTCTACTCATCTGCTCGCCTTATGCCCTCGCGGCGCCGGAGGTCGTTAGTTATTGGAATTTCTTCACAGGCGGCGATGGGGTGCGCATGCAGCAGCTTGTGCAGAATTTCAATAAAAGCCACGACGGCATCCAAGTGAATTCGACCACGCTGACGTGGGGGACGCCTTTCTATACGAAACTCCACAGCGCGGTGGTCTCGGGCAATGCGCCGGACGTTGTCAGCTATCATCTGTCGCATTTCCCGATCGGCCTCGAACAAGGCGATCTACGCCCGATCACGACCGAAGAACTGAACAAGGCCGGACTGCACAAAAACCAGTTCCTGAAAAGTCTGATCGACAAGTCGCTGGCGGACAGCAAGGCGTATGGCCAGCCCGGCCGGCTCTACGGCGTGCCGCTCGACACGCATACGCTGGTGCTTTATTACAATAAAGATCTGCTGCGCAAGGCCGGCGTGCTCGGCCAGTCGGGCCAATTCAAGATCCAGGGTATCGACCAGTTCAGCAAGATGCTCAAGAAGATCAAGGCGCGTACCGACGCATTGCCGATCGCTTTCGCGTCGAACGATGGCGCCACGGTATGGCGCACCTGGTACACATTGTTCAAGCAGCAGCACGGCTCGCTCGAAAAGAACGGCAAGCTTTACCTGAAGGACCTGGATTCGACCGGCCTGAAAAGTCTGCGCGCCATCGCCGACTGGTCGAAGCAGGGCTATATCAGCCATCACACCTCGTATCCGGCAATGGTGGCGCTATTCGTCAGCGGCCGCGCGGCCTTCATGATCAACGGCGATTGGGAGGTGCCAACGCTGGTCGACGGCAAGAAGAAGGGCACCGTCGGCTTCGATTACGGCATCATGGCGTTCCCGCAGCTGTACGACAATCGCGACACCTGGGCCGACTCACACAACCTGGCCATTCCCGCCCACAAAGGCCAGCCGATGTCGCCGGCCAAGCTCGAAGCGGTGTTCACATTCATCGATTACGTTGAAGAACACGCGATAACCTGGGCCGCGGGCGGCCATATTCCCGCTTATCAGCCGGTACTCAACAGCACTGAGTTCAAGCAGATGGTGCCGAACAACGAGTACACCCCACAGGCCGCCCGCGACGTCGTCTTCGCGCCCAGTTTGCCGGTTTTCGGCGTGGGCAGCCCGGCCTACACCGCGGTCGACAATTTCTTCGTACCGGCCCTGGCCGGGCAGATGACGCCCAAGGCCGCGATGGCGCACTTCCGCAAGAGCCTTTTGAACGCCAGCCAGCACTAGTCGGCCACGAGTACAGGCGGAGTCGGTTCCATGGCGGTGAATTCGCCGACCACAACACGCGCCGCATCGTCCGCTGCGGCGGCCCGGCGACGGTCGTGGCGTGCGATCCGCGGTAAAAACGCGAAGTCGGCGCTGTTGATGATTGCGCCGTTTCTGGTCGTCTACGGCGTATTTCTGATTTATCCCGCCATCCGCGTATTCTGGCTGACTTTCACCAGCGCCGATCTGACGGGCAGCGGCGGCGCATTCGTCGGGCTCGGCAATTACGCGAGACTCGTTTTTGACCCGTTGTTCTGGGCCTCGCTCTGGCACACGGTCTACTTCGTGCTGCTGACGGCCGCGCCGAGCACCGCCTTGGGGCTGTTGCTCGCCATTCTCATCCTGCGATGGAATCGACTGCGTCCATTCTTTCTCGCCGCCTTCTTTCTGCCCTACATCCTGCCGGTGAGCGTGGTCACGATGATCTGGGCGTGGATTCTCGACCCGAATTTCGGCGTCGCGAACTATCTGGTGGGCACCAGCATCGCGTGGCTGGACAACGCCACCTGGGCCATGCCGATGGTCGCTTTCGTCACCATTTGGTGGATGGTCGGCTTCAATACGGTGCTGTTCATTTCCGGGCTGCAGAACATTCCGGTCGAAATCTACGAAGCGGCGCGCCTGGACGGCTGCGGCGCCTTCCGGCTTTTCACGTCGATCACGTGGCCGATGTTGTACCCGGTAACGGTGCTGGTATTCACCTTGCAGTTGATCCTGCAGTTCAAGATCTTCAACCAAGTCTATCTGCTGACCCAGGGCGGGCCATACAACTCCACTGTCGTGCTGCTGCAGTACATGTACCGACAGGCGTTCATTCAACACAACGGCGGCTATGCCGCCACTATCGCCTTAAGCGTGTTCGTCCTAATCCTGGTGACTTCTTTTATTCAGTATCGACTGTTGAGTGGTCGCAAGGACCGTGACGCGTGAAGATACGCCGATATCTGACGACAGCCGCGTTATTCGTGGTGACGAGCCTGCTGGCCCTGTTCTGGCTGTTTCCGCTGTACTGGGCCGTCAAGACCTCGCTGGTCAGCGAGTCCCAGACCATCGCGCGACCGCCGTCCTGGTTCCCAGCCCATATCACCTTCGCCGCATTTCGCAACGTGCTGGAAAACAGCCCGATCGTGATCTGGTACATCAACAGCATCGTCACCGGCTTGATTATCACCGTAGCGACTCTGCTGCTGTCGGCGATGTGCGCCTACGCCCTGTCGCAACTGCGGTTCAAGGGTCGGTCGATACTGTTCTGGCTGGTGCTGGCCGGCTTCATGATCCCGCTCGAGGCCAACGCAATTCCACTGTACATGCTCCTCAACCGGTTCGGCCTGGTGAACAGCTACGCCGGCATCATCCTGCCGCAGCTCGCTTTTCCGGCCGCGGTCATCATCTACAAGCGCTTCTTCGACGATGTGCCCCAGGATTTTCGCGACGCCGCCCGCCTGGACGGCGCCAATGACTTTCGCATCCTGTTTCAGGTCTATCTACCCATCAACTGGGGCATCACCTGGGCCATCGCAATCATCGTGTTCATTGTCGCCTGGAACAACTTCTTCTGGCCGTTCGTGATCGTCACCTCGACCGACAAAATGACGATCCCCGTGGGCATCACCCAGGTGCAGTCGGCCTACGGCATCACCTATGCCAACCAGATGGCCACCGCCGTATTGGCCGCGGTGCCCGTGGTGATCGCCTATCTGTTTTTCCAGAAACGGATCACCGAAGGCGTGATGTCGACCACCGCGCTCAAGTGAAATCGCACCTAGCCTAACGGCGCGACCGATTCAACTAACGACAACTATCCTGACGGATAGAGGGGTTTACATGCCAAACGCTCAATTGATTGCCGATCGGGACTTCGTCGTTTCCGAGCTGGACCGAAAGCTTTTCGGCTCCTTCGTCGAACATATGGGGCGCAGCGTGTACTCGGGCATCTACGAGCCGGATCATCCCACCGCCGACGCCCACGGCTTCCGCGGCGATGTACTTGCGCTGGTCGAAGAGCTGGGCGTGACGCTGGTGCGCTACCCCGGCGGCAATTTCCTATCCGGCTACAACTGGGAGGACGGCGTCGGCCCGCAAGCCGAACGCCCGAAACGTCTTGATCTGGCCTGGTTTTCCACGGAAACCAATCAATTCGGCACCAACGAGTTCATCGACTGGTGTCGGGTCACCGGCATCGAACCCATGCTGGGCGTCAACCTGGGCACGCGCGGCATCGATGCAGCGCGTCGCTTCATGGAGTACTGCAACGCCGAACCCGGTTCCGCGCTGGCGGACTGGCGCGTTCAGCACGGCTATCGCCAGGCGCACGGCGTCAAGTACTGGTGTCTCGGCAACGAGATGGACGGACCATGGCAGATTGGCAGTCTGACCGCCACCGAGTACGGCCGCCTGGCCCAGGAAAGCGCCAAGGTCATGCGCTGGGTCGACCCGGACGTCCAGCTTGCGGCCTGTGGTTCATCGAACCGCAACATGCAAACCTTCGGCCATTGGGAACAGGAAGTGCTCGATCACTGCTTCGACCGTATCGATCTCATTTCGCTGCATACCTACTTCCGCAACGATCACGACGATCTCGGCGAATATTTCGCCGAGATCGAATTGATGGACACATTCATCCGCGAGGTCGTGTCGATCTGCGATGCGGTAGCCGCCAAGCGGCGCTCGTCCAAACGCGTGATGCTGTCGTTCGACGAATGGAACGTGTGGTATCGCACCCACAGCGAGCCCTATATGCACAAACCGGGCTGGCCGGCCGCGCCGCGCTTGATCGAAGAAGTCTACGATCTCGAGGACGCGCTGATCGTCGGCGGCGCCCTGATCACACTCATCAACAACGCCGACCGGGTGAAAATCGCCTGCCTAGCCCAGCTCGTGAACGTAATCGGGCCGATCATGACCGAACCAGGCGGCCCGGCCTGGCGCCAGACCATTTTCTGGCCATTCGCTCTCGCGGCCCGCTATGGTCATGGCCGCGTGTTGCAGTTGAATACCGTCAGTCCGAGTTATACGACCCAGGCCGGCATCGAGGTTCCCTATCTCTACGCCACGGCCATCGACAATCACGCAAACGGCTCGGTGACGTTGGTGGCGATGAACCGGCACCTGAGCGAGCCGCTTGAATTGAACGCGGAACTACGCGGTTTTCGTATCGAAGGGCTGGAAGCCGCGCAACAACTTCACGACCGCGACTCCAAAGCCGTTAACACCGCGGATGACCCGGACCGCGTCGTCCCTCGGCAGCTTGAGGGCGTGCGCTTGAGCGAAACAGGCGTGCAGGCATGGCTGCAGCCGGCTTCGTGGGACCTCATCGTAGTGCGCGTCAGGCCGGATTGCGCGGGACGATCCGGCGCCGGCCGCGAGAGTTGACCAGCAGCAGACCGGCCAGAATGGCCAGCCCGCCGAACGCGAAATTCAGCGAGATCGGGTCGCCCATCAGAAGCACGCCGAAGCCGACGCCGAAAATGGGCGACAGAAAGGCGAACACGCCGAGCCGGGAGGCCAGGTAGCGCCGCAGCAGCCAGAACCACACCAGCAGCGCGGCGACCGAAACGATCACCGACTGGAACGACAGGCTGGCCCAGGCCAGCGCGGTCATATGGATCGAGCCGAGATCGCCGAGCGCGGCGGCAGCCGGCAGCAACAGGGCGCTGGCGACGACCAGCTGGTAGGCGATGGTGCGCAGGGGCGGCGCCTCCGACAGCACGCTGGTACGCAGCGCGAGCGTCGTGCCGGCCCAGGAGGCGCCGGCCGCCACCCCCAGCGCGTCGCCGATCAGCACCTGGCTCGAGACATGGGCACTCGGCGCCAGCGCGATGACGAGCCCGGCGAAGGCGATGGCGACCCCGGCCCAGTGGCGTGGAGTGAGCTGTTCGCCGGCCACGAACAGATGCAGGCCGATCGCGGCGAATACCGGCGCGGTGTAGAGAAACACCGACATATGCGAGGCGTAGGTATAGTTCAGCCCCAGCGCCACGAAGCTGAATTCCAGCGTATAGCCGATGCCTACGACCAGCCCGGGGCCGAACTGTTCGGGCGCCCAGAGCGCGATGCCGCGCCAGCGTGCGATGGCCGCAATCACGATCACGGCGACCAGCGACCGGGTGCCGATCTGGGCCAGCGGGCTGACGGCATCCGCGATCGACTTGATCGCGACCTGCTGCAGACCGATCACCAGACAAAAGCCGATCATGAGCCCGGCGGCCCGCGCATCCAGCGGCCGCCGCGGGGCCTGGGTTGCCTTCGGCGCGACTGCCGCTGGTTCGCTGCGATGATTCATGGTCGCAAGAATAATGGGGCCGGCTATTTTCACAAAGCCCCGGCGGCCAGCAGCGTTTTAGGTTTTGTTGCCTCTCAAAGGGCTGTTTTGCCAGTAGGCGCCCGGTCAAGCCGTGCTCGCTGGCGCGTATTCGGGCGCGTTGCCGCAAGGCAGCGCCAAGGCAGGTCGTTTCGTAGCGCTCCTGCCGGGCCGCAAGCGGCTCAATACACGTCCCGCAAATAGCGGTGTGCTTCGCGCAATTCATCGACATAGCGCGCGGCGGCCGCATCGCTCATGCCGCCCTGCTCGGCGACGATGCGGTGCAGCGCGGCGTCCACGTCTTTCGCCATGCGGTCGGCGTCGCCGCAGATATAAATCACCGCGCCGGCCTCCAACCAGGCCCAAAATTCGCGCGCTTGTTCGAGCATGCGGGTCTGGACGTAGACCTTGTCTTCCTGGTCGCGCGAGAATGCGAGCGTCAGCCTGGACAGTAGGCCGGACTTACGCCAGGCCTGCATTTCGCGGCGGTAGATATGGTCCAGCGTACTGGTCGGGTTGCCGAAGAACAGCCAGTTGCGGCCAGGATCGCCGCGCGCTTCGCGTTCCTGCAGGAACGCCATGAAGGGCGCGACTCCGGTGCCGGGGCCGATCATGATGGCCGGGTGGTTCGGGTCGGGATTAACCCGGAAGTCTTGCGTTTTCTGAATATAGACCGGCACTTCGCCGTTCAGCGACAGCCGCTTGGCCAAAAACGTCGACGCCACGCCCTTGTAGCCGCGTCCGTACACGGCGGTCTTGACCACGGCCACGGTGGTATGAATTTCGCCGGGGTGTTTCAGCGCCGACGAGGCGATCGAATACAGCCGCGGTTGCAGCACGCCGAGTGTGTCCACCAGCGCCTGCAGCGTGGGCCGCGCACTGGGATAGACCCGCAGCAGCTCCAGCAGGCTTTGGCCCTCGGCCGCGCCGCGCTCGGCGATCAGCCGCAGGTCCTCGGCTTCCTCGGTGTCGGTGGCGGCCGCCGCCAGGCATGCGATGACTTCGTCGGTGGGCTTGGTGACATCCAGATCCTTAAGCAGCACTTGGCGCAATAAGCGGGATTTCCCGCCGGACGTTTTGACCTTTTCGCCGCCGGACGCGCCCAGATCGCTGAGGATGGCGTCGATCGTGCGCGGGTCGTTCTCCGGGAAGATGCCCATGGAATCGCCGGCTTCGTAGGTCACGCCCGAGTCGCCCAGGTCGATGACCACGTGGCGCGTGTCCTTGGTCGAGCCTTCACCGTTGAGCGGTGTGCTGGATTTCAGCCGCGCCGGGTAGGGGTTGTCGCGGCTGCCGGGCGGGCCCTTGGATCTCGGCTTGGGCTCGGGATTTTTGGCCGGCGCCTCGGCATCCGGCGCGGCGGCCTGCTGCTCGCCGCTCAGTGCCTTGAGCTGGCGCTCGGTTTCCTTGCCGCCGGGCACGCAGCGATTCAACTCTTCGCCGTCGAGCGCGATGGCCTCGGCGTAGGTCCGGCATAGATAGCCGCATTGGCCGCAGTCGAGCTGCGCCATCGCCGCCATCAGCCGGCGCTCGTAGGGCTTGCCTTCGGCCATCGCCATGCGCTCGTCCAGCGCCAGGCCCGGATCGTGCCAGGGGAACGACTCCTTGGCCGGTTCCGGCTGGTCGGCGCCGCCAAGCGAGCCCTCCCAGCCGGCCAGCGCCGAAACCAGGCCGTTGAGCCATTCGCGCTGCTCGGCCGCGAACGGCGCGTCTTCCGGGATGATGTCGATCCTGTCTGTCATGAAAGGTTCTATGCGGCTTTGGCCGGGTCGGCGTCGAGCATGGCGCGCAGATCGGCCACGGCGTGGCGGCGCACGAAGGCGACGAAGGTTTCGTCCTTGTTCGCACGATGCGCCTTGAACGCCGTGAGCAGTTGTTGCAGATAGCCCGGCAGTTGGCTGGCGGGCACCGATTCGCGCAGCGTTCGCGCGATGCTCTCGTTGGCGCCGTAGCCGCCGCCGATGAACACGTGGAAGCCGTCGACCGGGTCGGCGTCGTCGTCCGCCGCGTCGGGGTCGTCCACCCGGCAGCCGAGCAGGCCGATGTCGCCGATGTAATGCTGTGCGCAGGAATGGTGGCAGCCGGTGAAATGGATATTGATCGGCTGCTCCAGTTGCAGCTTCTCCTCCAGATGGGCGACCGCCTGCAAGGCGTGGTGCTTGGTATCGGCGTTGGCGAACTTGCAGCCGAAGCTGCCGGTGCAGGCCACCAGGCCGGCGCGCAGGTGGCTGGCGCGTATATGCAGGCCCAGCGCTTCGATTTCCTGCTGCAGCGTTTTCACCTCGGCCTTGGCGATGCCGCCCAGAATCACGTTCTGCCAAACCGTGGTGCGCAGCTTGCCGTCGCCGTAGCGATCGGCCAGATCGGCCAGCCCGCGCATCTGGTCGGCGCTGAGCTTACCGACCGGCAGCACCACGCCGACATAGCGCCGCCCGCGCTGGGCCTGGTCGTGCACGCCGACGTGGCCGGCCTTTTGTACCGGCGCGCGCGCCTCGCAGCGGGCGAGCGGATAGCGGCGCAGGGTGAACGGCAGGTGCTTTTGCACCTCGGCCATGAAGGGCTCGAAGCCCCAGCGGTCGAGCAGGTACTTCAGACGCGCGGTGTCGCGGCTGGTGCGGTCGCCGTTGGCCAGGAATACCTTCAGCACCGCGCTGGCGACCGCGACGCACTCATCGGCTTCGAGCATGACGCCGGTATCGCGGGCGAAATCCCGGTGCCCGGTGATGCCGCCCAGCAGCAGCCGGAAATAGGGCCGGCGCGGCAGCGGGCCGTCGTTCTTTGGCATGACCGCGACGAAGCCGACATCGTTGGTGCCTTCCAGTGCACTGACGCGCCCGCCGCTGTCGAAGGCGATGTTGAACTTGCGCGGCAGGCCGTTGAACTCGCGGTGGTGCAGGATGTGATGGTGCATCGCGCGCGCCAAATCGGTGGTGTCGATCAGCTCCTGCGGGTCGATGCCGGCCAGCGGGCTGCCGGTGATGTTGCGCACGTTGTCCGCGCCGGCGCCGCGGTTGATGATGCCGAGGTCGTACAGGCCCATCAGCACCTTGAGCGGATCGCCGGCGCCGATCTCGCGGATCTGCAGGTTGCAACGGGTGGTGACATGGGCATAGCCGCCGCCGTAGCTTTGCGCCAGGTCGGCGACCCCGCGGAACTGGTGGCTGGAAAAGATGCCGCCCGGCAAGCGCAGCCGGCACATATAGCCGTCCTGGGCGGGCGCGACGTAGAACAGCCCGAACGCCTTCATCAGAAACACGTCGTCGCCGGTCGGATATTCGCCGCGCGCGGCGCGGGCGGCCATGTCGTCCCAGATATCGTTGGGGTTGCGCTCGGCCTTGGCCTGCTCCAGCGCCGAGAGTTCGCCGCCGGCGGCCTGGGCGCGGATGCGCGCCTGGGCGTGCCAGTCGTCCGGCGCCAAGCGCTTGCCGGCGCCGAGCCCGGTCATGCCCGGCACGCCGCGGGCGATGTGCAACCCGGCGGTTACGCCCTGCAGGTAGCGCTGTTGTTCGTCGGTAAAGTCGTTACTCATGGCGTGCCTCCTGTTCTATCAGCGCCGCGATTTCCGGCTTGCAGGCGCCGCAGTTGGTGCCGGCGCGCAGGGCTTCGCCCACCGCCGCGACGCTGTCGAGCGCGCGGCTCCGGATGGCGCTGCGTAGGGTGTTGGCGCCCACGCCGAAGCAGGCACAGATCTGTGGGCCGGTGTCGGCGGCCGGATCGGCCGGGCGCCCGGCCAGCACCTGCGCGCGTTCGGTCTTCGCTAGCGCGCGTCCGGTGAACAGGCCGGACAGCCAGGCGCGTGTCGGCAGGGCCGCCGGTTTGGAGGCGACGAACACGCAGGCTTCCAGCGTGCCGGCGTCGAAATGGGCCGCGCGGTATAGGCCGGCCGCGGGGTCGGCGGCCTCGATCCAGTCCGCGTCGCGCCTTCCCAGGCCCAGCCAGTCGCGGGCGGTCGCCGCCCAGTCGTCCGGCGCCTGCAAGCCGGCGATCTCATAACGCAGAAAACGCTCGCCGGTGACGCGAACCCAGTAGTCGATGCCGGTCCGGCCCGCCAGCGGCAGGCGCCGCGCGGCGAGGATGAAGCCGTGCCAAGCAGCCGCGAACGGCGCGACGGCGACCGGCGTATGCTTGTATTCGGGCTGGCCGGAGACGGGGCAGACCGCCGCTTCGATCAGCGCGCCCACGCGCGCGTCGGCGGCGTATTGGCGGCTCCAGTGCATCGGTGCGAATACGTCCCCGCGCCGCTGGTCGGGGC
>NZ_DASSKM010000003.1:0-12258 GCF_035690525.1 Salinisphaera sp. | reverse complement strand
GTATGCCCGTTCGCCGGATCGCCCGGGCAGTAGCTGGCCATGCCGGCCAGGCTGCCGTCGACATACAGCTTGAGCCGACTGTGATAGGCATCGCGCACACCGACCAGGTGATACCAGCGTCCGGTGGCCGGCGAATTGCGGCCCAGCGCCCGCACGCTCGCCGAACTGAAGGCGAAGCGGTCGTCGGCGTCCGAATACTGGAGGAAGAACTCGCTGTGGCTGTCGCCGTCCTGGCTGACCGCGGTATGAAAGCCGTTCTTGTCGTCCAGCCAGACCCAGGCGGCCACGCTGTAGTTCTCGGTGGTGTCGAGCAGGCTGGCGCCGGTGTCGACGTAGTCGTTTACGCCGTCGAACGACAGCACCGGTTGATTTTCCCCCGCGATCCAGGTCGGCCCGTTGACCAGCGTCGCCGGATGGCCGAAGCCGGACTGGTCGGGTACGGTCGTGCCGCTGCCCTGGTCCAGGGCCCAGAAGCCGACCCCCACCAGCCCCGGCGTGCCGGGCGGCGGTTGGCTCGGCCGGGTGACTTTGCCGGAGGCGGCGATGGCGGCCTCGTTGGCCTCGCGCATGCGCTTGGCATCGAGCTTGAGCACGCGCCGGTCGTAGGTGAAAAAGCCGTTGATCTCGGTTTCCACGTCGGTGGTCTGGGTATAGACGATCGCCGACAGCCCGCAGCGCGCGATCAGCCGCTCGGTCTGGTCGAGCAACTCGACATAGCGATCGGTGAGTTCGGCCTCGCTGTCTTCGGTTTCGTAGGCGTGGTTGCCCTCGGTGGTCCACAGATGACCAGGTTCGAGTAAACCGAGTCCGCCGAATTCGCCGATCACCGAGGCGCGGTTGTCCTCCGGCTGGGGCGCCGGGCCGGGGCCGACATAGTTGTGGTAGTCGAGGAAATCGCCGTCGTCCATGCTGCAGCCGCAGACGTTGGAGCCCGACATTTGGTTCGCCAGCCGGCTTGGGTCCCAGCGCTTGACCTCGTCGGTTACGCGGGCGGTATCGAAGCGGCCCCAGCCTTCGTTGAACGGCACCCAGACGACGATGGCCGGATGATTGCGATGTTCGTCGATCATCTGTTTCAGTTCGACCTCGAACTGGGCCTGATCGTCGGGCGAGGGCGGCGGGTCGAGCCGCATCGCCGGCATGTCCTGCCAGACCAGCAGGCCGAGCTTGTCGGCATAGTAATACCAGCGCTCGGGCTCAACTTTGATGTGCTTGCGCACCATGTTGTAACCCAGCGCCTTGGTCTTGATCAGGTCGAACTTCAGCGCGTCGTCGGTGGGCGCGGTATAGATGCCGTCCGGCCAGAAGCCCTGATCGAGCGGGCCGATCTCGAACACGAACTCGCCGTTGAGCGCCATGTGCGGCTGGCCGTTGACCGTTTCCAACGCAATCTTGCGCATACCGAAGTAGCTGCCGATTTCGTCGAGCGGCCGACCGTGGCCATGCCCATGCCCCCGGCCGTGTCCATGGCCGTGCCGATCGTGGATTCGCACGGTCAGATCGTAGAGAAACGGATCGTCCGGCGACCACAGGCGGGCGTTCGGTACCGCCAGGGTGAGTTCGTCGCCGGATTCGCCTTGAGTCCGGCCGACAATGCGCCGGCCGTGACGGGCGATCGCTTCCACCACCACGCTTTCATGGCCGCCCACCTCGACTGTGAGCCGCAGTTCGCCGGCGTCTACGTCCGGCGTCATCTGCAGCCGGCGGATATGGGTTTCGGGCACCGGCTCCATCCATACGGTCTGCCAGATGCCCGAAGCCGGCGTATAGAAAATGCCGGCGGGGTTGTTGAAGTTGGCCGCGCGTTGTTTGCCGAGCGGCTGGCCGCCGTTCTCGCTCGGGTCGTGGACCGCCACGATCAATTCCTGTTCGCCGTGCGGCCTACCGGCGGGGTTGGTGATCAGATGGTCGGTGATGTCGAACGAGAAACGATCGTAGCCGCCCTGATGCCGGCCGGCCTCGTGGCCGTTGACCCAAACCCTTGTTTCGTAGTCCACGGCGTCGAAATGCAGCAGCAGGCGCTGCCCGGCGCCATGACCATGTCCGCGCTCATGCCGCCCATGCCCATGTTTGTGTCCGCTGCTGATGTGCCAGTCGTGCGGGACCACGAAGCGGCGTCGATAAGTCAGATAAGGCTCTTGACGCAGAATGCCGGACAGGCCGGATTCGACCGGAAAAGGCACCAGAATGCGCTCAGCCAGATCCTGGCCGGGGTTCGGCGTGGCGGTTTCGGTGGCCGCGAACTGCCAGACCCCGTTGAGATTGACCCAGTGCCGGCGCGTCATCTGCGGGCGCGGATAATCGACATGCACGTGGCGCGGATCGACCGTGCCGGTCCAGGGCGTATCCAACGGCGGGTCGACCAGTTTCCAGCCGGTTTCCATCGGCTGTCGCTGGTGATGGGCCGGAATCGTGGCGCGATCCGGGCCCGCCGCGGCCTGCGCCAGACGGGAATAGGCCGGTAGGCTCAGCAGCGCGGCGCCCGCCAGGCTGCCGCCACTGATTTTAAGAAAGTTCCGCCTATCGGAACTATACGTACATTCATCGCTTTTGTTTTGCATTTGTCTCCCCATTTACAGGAGACTCTATTGGTAAGCACGAATATTCCCGGCGCAATCCGACCAAGGGCGAAGCCGCGTCGCCTATAAACGACAGTCACGCGGCTACACTACGCAGTCATTGAAATATAGGCAGCCAAACATTTTTTCGCGGCGGCGCGGCACCGGGCGAAAATGGCCACCGATCCAGCTATGGTTCCATAATACGGAACAAAATTGATCGGTGGGCCCCTAATAGGCGGTATTGGCTGGCGAGCGTTCGATTGTCAGTTTTTCGTAACGCCCGGCGCCTCACCGCGGCCGAGGTCGGGATCGGGCGCCGGGGCGTCGCGGGTGATCCGCTGGTTGTCCCGGAGGATGGCGGTCCCGCCGTCGCGCATCTTGATCGGGCCGCTCACGCGGTTGCCGCGAATCATGCCGCTGCTTTGACGAAAGCGCGACTCGATCGCGCCCGTGTGCGGGCCGTTACGCAGCACGGTGTTGCCTTGGATCAAAAAACCCCGGGCCTTGTTGAGATAAATGCCGGCATCGTCGGTGTCGTGGATGACGTTGTTGCGCATCACGCCGCCCCGGGTCTCGTAGCGGGTGTCGCCGTTACGGAAATAGACGTCGCCCGTGCCGCCGCCGCCGAACGATAGGCCGATGAAGCTGTTTTCGACCTTGTTATCGGCGAACACCGGATTATGGGCGTTGCCCTTGGCGAAGGCGGCATAGGCCGGCCCGCCGTCGGCGCTAAGGATGTTGACGAAGTGATTGCCGAGCAGATGCCAGCCGTTGCCGGCCACGATGTCCACTCCTTCGACCACGCTGCGCTGCCCGGTGGTGGTAAAGCCGATCCAGCAGTTCTCGATCGTGCCCCGGTCGGAGTAGGCGGCCGGGCCGCTGGCGTTGGTGGGGCTGGTGACCTTGAAGCCGGATTCGCCGTTGTCGAGCGTGCGTACGTTGTCCGCGGTGAAGCGGTCCGAGTCGTTGTTGATCTGCACGCCGTGGTAATAGCTGTCGCGTAGCGTGAGATTCTCCAGCGTGATGTCGTCAGCGTTGTTCAGGCGCACGTTCACCTGCAGGCTCGGCTCGTCCATGCCCGGGCCGCGGATTACGGTATCGGCGTAATTTTGGGTTGCGCCGCTGATAGTCAGATCGTGCTTGCCCTGAATCCGGATTGCCCGGCTCTGATGATAGACACCGGGCTCGAGAATGATCGTCTCGCCCGCGTGGGCGTTGTTGATCGCGGTCTGCAGGCCGGCCAGCGACGATACGGTGACGTGCGACGAAGACGCGGCCGGCGCGCAACCGCTGGCGAGCAGCAGGGCCAACAGGGGAACAACGCGTGAAACGGGGGGGCAATGGGGCATGAAGCCGGACCTTTTTAAAGATGATTCGATCGAACCGGTCCCGGCGCCGACCGCGCCTGTTTTATCCCCCGCGGTGCGCATGAAATCAGGTTTGGCCGCCGCGGGCAACCGCGCCGCTTCGAGCACCGCGCGCTCGAGCGGATCGCTCAAGCATCGGGCCGCGCGGCCGATAAACAGCGTGTAACGCGCCGCCATCGGCGATCGGCATCCGGCAATCGGCGGCGACACGGGGAGAACACAACGTGCTGAATATCAGAAAGAGCGTGCGGGCCAAGCTGGGGCTGGGCCTGGGACTGACTTTCGTTCTGGTCGCCGCACTCGTTGCCGTGTCCCTGTGGTCGATTACCACGGTCAATCGGGCCACCACCGAAATCTATCGAAGCAGCACGATCGGCAGCGCGGCGATCGCTCGTACCCAGGCACTGCTTTCGGGGCTGAACGGCGATATCAAGATCGCGCTCAATTCCTCCGGTCAGTCGGCCAACGTACGCGATCTGCCGGATGAGATCGCCGCGGTACGCAAGCAGTTCAAGGCCGCTTGGGCGAACTATTACCCGTCACGGGCCGGCACCGGCGAGGAAGCGAAAGCGGCCGAGAAGGCCCAGGCCGCCCTGACGGCGATCGACGACGCGCTGGGCCGTTTCGTCGGCGCTATCCGCAACCAGGGGGTGCTCGGCGCGGCCACGTTCTACGGCATGTCGCTGCGCCCGCCGCTCGATAAGGTCAACAGCGAACTGGACGCGCTGGCCGGTTTTCAGCACAAGGCCGCGGCGCAGTCATTCGCCCAAGCGCAGCATGCCGCCCATCTCGCGCGTTTGGGCATGGCGGGCTTCGGCGCCGCGGTGCTGTTGGCGACCCTGATCGCGATGGTCTGGCTGACGCGCATGATCATGCGCCCGTTGGGCGCGGCCCGCGGTTTCGTCGAAGCCATCGCGGAGGGCGATCTCGGTGTCGTCATACGCAATCCTTACCGCGATGAATTCGGCACGATGATCGGGGCCATCGACGCCATGCGCGAGCGACTGGCGCAGGTGGTGCAGCGGGTACGCGGCCACGCGGAGTCGGTATCGGGCGGCGTCGGCGAGATTGCTTCCGGCAACGAGGAGCTTAGCGCCCGGACCCAGCAACAAGCCGCCAGCCTCGAGGAGACCGCGGCCTCGATGGAGCAGATGACGGCCACCGTGCGCCAGAATGCCGACAACGCCGCTCAGGCCGATCAACTGGCGCGCACCGTGCGCGATCAGGCGCATTCGGGGCGCGACGTGGTCGGCCGCGCGGCCGGCGCCATGCAAGCCATCGATGCGGTCAGCCGGCGTATCGCCGAGAATATCAGCCTGATCGACGACATTGCCTTCCAGACCAACCTACTGGCGCTCAATGCCTCGGTCGAGGCCGCGCGGGCGGGCGAGCAGGGGCGCGGCTTTGCGGTGGTCGCCTCCGAAGTGCGCAATCTGGCCACCCGCAGCGCCACCGCCGCCAAGGAAATCAATGCGCTGGTGGCGGACAGCGCGACCAAGGTCGCCGACGGTACGCGCGAGGTCGGGCGTTCCGGCGAAACTCTCGAACAGATCACCGGCAGCATCAACCAAGTCAGCGACGTGGTCGCCGAGATCGCGGCGGCCGGCAAAGAGCAGACCGGCGGTATCGAACAGGTCAATCAGGCGGTCACGCAGATGGACGGCATGACCCAGCAGAACGCCGCCCTGGTCGAGGAATCGGCCGCGGCCAGCCGCTCGCTGAGCGAGTTGACCCGTGAGCTGGCCGCCGAAGTCGCCTTCTTCCGCCTCGGCGGTGAAAATCAAACCGTCGCCGAGCCCGGCGTCGAGGCGACCGACGAGGCGCCGGCGAGCGCGCCCGAACCCGCCCGTCGTCGCGGCGACACCGCGGCCGCGAACGTATCGTCGCGTCCGGCGGCCGTGGGGCCGGCCGTGCCGCCGAACGAGGACACCGAGTCCGATTGGGCGACCTTCTAATCCGCTGGAAAGCTGATTTGACGCTTATTCAATCTGCGTAAATCTGCGTTCATCTGCGGATAAATAACTTTAAAAGGTGGAAGTTGCTCTAGGTCGCGGCGCGGAACACGGCCAGCGGCGAGGGGTCGCGGTCCGAACCGTAGAGCAGCAGGAAATTTCCCAGCGTCTCGAACCGCTGTGTACGCCGCAGGGCTTCGCGCATCGCCTGTTCGGTGTCGGCCCGGTCCGGGCAGGCCCGGCGCGTGGTTGCTATCCGTTCGAGGTGTAAGCGGTCGTTTTTGCGCTGGTAACGCGCCATCAACCGATTGCAG
Source organism: Salinisphaera sp. (assembly GCF_035690525.1). Lineage (GTDB taxonomy): Bacteria > Pseudomonadota > Gammaproteobacteria > Nevskiales > Salinisphaeraceae > Salinisphaera. The sequence continues at coordinate 6,064 of NZ_DASSKM010000003.1, read as the reverse complement.
CCGGTCGAGCCGGTGACCCGATGGGTATCGTCGTGGAAGCGGATATAGGCCGGCGAGGCGCCGGGGCGATCCGGTGCATCGGTCAAAATCCAGCGCGGCCCGGCCAGGCGGCGCTCGGCCGGCCCTTTGGTTCGCGCCAGCGTGTAGTGGCCGTTGGCGACCGGGTGGCCCTGTGCGTCCAGCGCGATCAGTTCATCATGGCTGTTGATGCGCCAGAGGCTGGTGAAGCGCGAGTCGGTATCCGACGGTGTGAGTTCGAGCTGGTCGAGCGCGTCGCGCACGCGCCAGTGGCCGGCCTCGATCAGATCGCTTACCGCGCGGTCGCTGTGGTAGTGCTCGCGCAGCACGTACACATGATCGGCCGCGAGCGATAGGCTGTAATCGATGCCCGCGCAATCGGCGCAAGGCAGCGTGCCCCGGTAGTGCGCCGGTAGCGCGCCGAGGCCGGGCGAGGAGCCGGGACGATGGGCGCAGCCGGCGGCGGCGAGCACCGCCAGGCCTAGGGCTAAACCGGCCAGACGGCGGTAGGCAGAGAAGACGTGCGCCATGACGAAGGTCCTACGATCAAGCGGGTCCGCGCCGGCATGTTACCAAGCCGGGTATAGTAGTGGTCCGACTCTGTAGTGGCCCGACTTTCAGGACAACGGATCATGACGCGACGACTGTTGATGTCGGTGCTGGCCGGCTTGGTCGGTTTGGCCAACTTGGCCAGCTTGGCCGGCTGTGCCTCGGATCCGCATTCGCCCATGCGGGCCGCTTACGATGACTATTGGTCCTGTGCGAGCCGTGCGGTTCGGCCTTATATCGACCAGCGCGAGCTGACCTCCCGCGAGGCGGCCATGCGCGCCCAGGCTCACTGCAATGCGAGCTATCGAAAGTATCGGGACATGCAGATTGCCGTGGTTCGAAGTGCCGTGCCCCCCGATAGTTACGACATGGCCGATCAACTCGGCGCGCAGCAGGCGCTGGTCTGGCGCCGGCGCGTGACCCAGGCGCTCGACGACTACGTCCGCCGCGTGCGCTCCGGCTCCTGAACCGAGGCCGGCGCATCGATCAGCGTTTCTTGCGGTTGAGGAAGGCGTTCATGATCTCGCGCACCTCGGCGCTGGCCAGCCGTTCGCCGAAGACCTCGGCCTCGCGCTCGATCTGGTCGATCAGCGTATCCGTAGCCATGCCCTGGCGGAGCAGGCGCTTGCTGGCGGCCATCGCGCCCGGCGGCTTGGCGGCCAGTCGCGTGGCCAATTCCCGGGTGCGTTCGGCCAGGTCGGCCGCCGGTACGCGGTAAGCGATCAGACCCAGGCGCTCGGCGTCCGCGGCGGTAAGCGTATCGCCGGCCAGCAGTAGGCGCGCGGCGTTCTGCCGGCCCAGCAGCGCGGGCAGCAGCCGGCTCGAACCCGCTTCGGGAACCAGGCCGAGATCGATGAAGGCGGTATAAAAGCGCGCATCGTCGGCGGCCACGACCAGATCGGCGTGCAGCAGCAACGTGGTGCCGATGCCGGTGGCCTGACCCTGCACGGCGACCACGATCGGCTTGTCGCATTCGATCATGTGCCGGATAAAAGTCAGCGCCGGGCCGGTCGCGCCGGCGTCGCCGGACGACAAATCGACATGGGCGAAGTCGGCGATGTCGTTGCCGGCACAGAACATCTCGCCTTCGCCGTCGAGCACGATAACGCGCACATCGGGATCGTCGCGGCCGGCGTCCAGCGCGCTCGTCAGATCGTTGTACATCGCCCGCGTCAACGCGTTGCGCTTGTCGGCGCGGTCGAGCGTGATACGCAGGATATGAGCGTCGATGGCGGCGCGGACGCAGCCGCTCTGCAGATCGGGTTGGGCCATGAAAACCTCGTGAAGCGGTGGGGTATGTTGGATACTGCACCGTATGTAAACCGTTACCGTAGCGTCCGGCAAGTCGGCGATGGTCGACGGGTCATGCCCTCATCGTCCGGTTACCGTAAGTCGGGCCAAGGCGCTAAGCTGGGCGTCTTTTGCGAAGCTGGAGACATGCTTCGATGAAACTCGAACGTATCGTCGTCACCAACGACGACGGCATCGGCGCGCCGGGGCTGGCCGTGGCCGAGCGGCTGGCCGGAATGCTGGCCGACGAGGTCTGGGTGTTCGCGCCGGCCACCGACCAGAGCGGCATGGCGCAGGCGTTGTCGATGCATCATCCGCTCAGGGTCCACGAGCACGGCGGCCGGCGTTATTCGGTGACCGGCACGCCGGCCGACTGCGTGATGGTCGCGCTCGGCGCCGGGCTGATGGGCGGCGCGCGGCCGGGTCTGGTGCTCTCGGGCGTGAACTGGGGCCATAATTTGTCCGATTCGGTGATGTATTCCGGCACCGTCGGCGCGGCGGTGGCCGCCGCGCATTTCGGCTTGCCGGCGATCGCGCTCAGCCAGGCCTTCACCGATTGCCGCGCTTTCGATTTCTCGGTCGCCGAAACCTGGGCGCGCCCCGTGATCGAGGCGCTCTGGGCTGCGCGCGACCCGGAGGACGACCCGCACGGTAACGCGTGGAACATCAATTTTCCGATGCGCGATCCGGCCACGGTCGCCGGTTTGCGCTTCACGCGTCAGGTCGGCGGCAGCATGATCGCGCCGCGGCTGGTCGAGCAGCGGGATTCGCGCGGCCAGGCTTATCGCTGGATGGCCTTCGAACGCGGTCTGGAGCGGGTCGACCATGCCGATTCCGATGTGGTGGCGCTGCGCGACGGCTATGTTTCGGCCATGCCGCTCAAGCGCGAGCGCTGCGACGAGGCGCGTCTGGCCGCGATCGGCGTCGGGCGCGAATGGGCGCTGGCGCCGGACGTGTCCACGGCCGCGCGCAAATCGCGATGAATGCGTCGCCGCGCATCGCATTCGTCGCCGTAGTTGTCGGCGCCGGCTATCGCAGCGCCGGCTCGCGACGCTATGCTGCAAATCGGCCCGCACCGAAGGATAACGCGTGATCGGCGACCGCGACGTAACCGTGTTTTACGACCAACGCATGCTTCGGCATCGGCCGCAGGCCGAGGAGCCGTTCCTGCCCGGCCGCATGAACAGCCGGGTGCGCCATATTCTCGACGGCCTGGGGATGCAGGCGAAGTGGAGCTATCCCGAGCATCCGGGGCGGGTGATCGCGATCAACGATCTGCTGCACGCCGAGCCGGTGCCCGGCGTTCGCTTCGAGGCCGGCCGCGCCGCGACCAAGCGGCAACTCCAGCGGGTGCACACAACGTCGTATCTCGAGAGTCTGCATCATCTCAAGGGCAAACAGGCCTGGCTGGACGTCGATACCACGGCGGTTTCCGCCGGTAGCCTGGAAGCCGCTGGAGTCGCGGCGGGCTCGGTGGTCGCCGCGGTCGACGCCGTGTTCGAAAAACGCACCGGTTCGGCGTTCGTGGTGTCGCGTCCGCCGGGCCATCATGCCAATGCTGTGCGTGCGCGCGGTTTTTGCCTGTTCAACAACATCGCGGTCGGGGCCGCGCATGCGCAGGCGTGCTGGGATGCAGAGCGCGTGTTGATCGTCGACTGGGATGCGCATCACGGCAACGGCACCCAGGATATTTTCGCCGCCGATCCCGGCGTGCTTTTCTTCGATACCCACCGCGCGGCGCCATTCTATCCCGGCACTGGACGTATGGAGGACATCGGCGAGGGGCTGGGCGAGGGCGTCACGGTCAACGTGCCGCTGCCGGGCGATGCCGGCGACCGCGCCATGATCAAGGCCTTCGAAGAGATTCTCGTGCCGGCCGCCGCGTGGTTCAGGCCGGACCTGGTGATGGTTTCGGCGGGCATGGACGCGCATATCAACGAACTGTGCCTGACCATGACCTACGACGGGTTCAGCGCGCTGACCGGCATCGTCCAGCATCTGGCCGATACTTACTGCGACGGCCGGCTGGTGATGGCGCTGGAAGGGGGTTACAACCCGGAAACCTTGGCGCGCTGCACGCGCAGTACGCTTGAAGTCATGGCCGGCGGCGCGCCGAGCCCGCTGCGCGAGCCGGGCGTGGCCGAGGTCGCGGAGATCGCCGAATTCCATCGCTCTGCCTTCGCGGATATGAAATGAGCGTGGCCCACGGCGAAAACGCGACGCGCCGCGCGCAAACCGCCGGCTGACACGCCGCCCGTCGCCCCTCAAGTCTAAAGCAACGGCTGTGATCTGCATCGGCTGGCCGGGGCACGACGTATAAATCGTTATTCCCACGGCTTGCCGCGGGCACCTTAACAATGGGATTTCCAAAGGGGCGTTAGCTCTCTTCTTGGGCCGACCGCGGTTTCATTCCGCACGGTCGAAAGACATCCAATTCAGCCGCAGTCCGGTTCGGGTCCGGTATTCATGTCTCGAATGCGCAAGAAGGGCGATCTACCTCGAAAAACGTGCGTTCGCTGCGGCCGTGTTTTTGTCTGGCGGCGCAAGTGGGCGCGCGACTGGTATCGGATCAAATACTGCAGCAAGGCCTGCCGCTCGGCGCACAAGTCGATCAGGGCGGGCGATGGAGTGGCGAAATGAGCCGCACGATCTGCTGGTTCAAAAACGATCTCCGTGTCGACGACAACCCCGCATTGGCGGAGGCCGCGCGCGCCGGCGCCGTACTCGCGGTGTATTGCGTCGACGGCGGATTCGCGGCCGACAGCGCGTACGGCGCGCCCAAGCTCGGCGCGCACCGCCGCGGTTTTATCGGTCAGGCGCTGGTCGCGCTCGGCGTACGCTTGCGCGCGCTGGGCGTGCCGCTGGTGGTGGCCGTCGGTGAACCGGAAAACCTGCTCGTGCGCCTTGCCAAAGCCAATGGCGCCGATTCGGTCTGGACGGCGGCGGAAACCGCGCCCGAGGAAGCGGACCAACTGACCCGCGTGCGGGCCGCGCTGCGGGGTATCGATGTCGCGCTGCACGCCACGCGGCCCAATACGATGCACGACCGCGCCGATCTGCCGTTCGATTTGGATGACATGCCGCGTGTGTTTACCCGCTTTCGGCGCCGGATCGAGCGCGCCGGCCGGCCGACGCGGCCGATCGCGGCGCCGAGCCGGGCGGCCGGTCTGGATCCGGTCGATTACGCCGGCATCGAAATCTTCGATCCGGCGGACTGGTCGCCGACCGGAACATTGTTCGTCGGCGGCGAGCCGGCCGCGCAGCGGCATCTGGCCGATTATTTGTGGCGGTCGCAGGCGGTGACTCATTACAAGCAGACGCGGGGCCAGCTCACGGGGGAGAATTTTTCCTCCAAGCTGTCGCCGTGGCTGGCCAGGGGGTGTCTGTCGGTGCGGCGCATCGCGGACGAATTGGCGCGCTTCGAATTGGAGATCGCGGCCAACGAATCCACTTATTGGCTGGTGCTCGAACTGCGCTGGCGCGAGTTCTTTCATTGGGTGCTCGCCCGTCACGGCGGGCGTCTGTTCGCCCGCGGCGGCCTGCTGCAACGCCGCGACCGGCCACGGGCGACCGAGGCGGCCGTGATCAAGGCGTGGCGCAGCGGGCGCACCGGCATGCCGTTCGTCGACGCGAACATGCGCGAGCTGGCCGCGACCGGCTATATGTCCAACCGCGGCCGCCAGAATGTGGCCAGCTATTTCGCCCGCGAACTTCGCCAGGACTGGCGCTGGGGCGCGGCCTGGTTCGAAGCGCAATTGATCGACTACGATGTCGCCAGCAACTGGGGCAACTGGGCCAACATCGCGGGTGTGGGTACGGATAAGCGCGACCACGGCTTCGACGTGCTGGCCCAGGCGCACTACTACGATCGCGATGCCGAATACGTCAGCTACTGGCTGCCGGAACTCGAAGCGCTACCGCGAACGCTGCGGCATACGCCTTGGCTGGCCGACGCCGACGCGCTCGCCGCCACCGGCTATCCGCAGATCGCGTGCTTGCCGGCCTGCTGGCAGGGGCTGGCACGAAACGGCACCGGCGCCTCGATCTAGTTACTAATTCTTTTCCAGACGATCGATCAGGTTCACTACCTGGTTCTGGAGACCGCGCGATTCGTCACGTGTCAGTTCCATGCGACAGAGCATATCGGCCTGAATATGCCGGGCTTCGGACTTGAGCTCCCGACCGCGCCCGGTCAGATGAATGAGCA
>NZ_DASSKM010000002.1:0-25216 GCF_035690525.1 Salinisphaera sp. | reverse complement strand
AAATCGAGCCGCATCAGCAGGTGGCGATGGGCGACGAGGTCACGCTGACCTGCATGCCCGACAAGCTGTATCTGTTCGACCCGGAATCCGAGGCCGCGTTGATCGGTATCGATTCAGGCGTCGCCGACGACCACAAACACTGATCCGAAATAAGATCACGAAACCGAATGCCGGCGCGCCAGCGGGGGAGGCGCGTCGCACCAAGGGAGATTTTCATGCCCGCACTGAATAACGCCGCACTCGCCGAGATCGACGCCTCTGTGCCCAAACCGGGCTACGACCGCAGCCAGGTCGCCACCGGTATCGTCCATTTCGGCGTCGGCGGTTTCCACCGCGCCCATCAGGCCATGTATCTCGATACCTTGATGAACGACGGCGCCGCGCTGGACTGGGGTATCTGCGGCGTCGGCGTCATGCCGTCCGATCGGCGCATGGCCGATGTCATGGCCGCCCAGGACTGTCTGTACACGCTGGTTTTGAAGCATGCCGACGGCACTTACGAGCCGCGCGTCATCGGTTCGATCGTCGATTACAAGTTCGCGCCCAACGATCCCGAGGATGTGATCGAGACCATGGCGGCCGAGACCACCCGTATCGTGTCGCTCACGGTCACCGAAGGCGGCTACAACTTCCATCACGTGACCGGTGAATTCAACTTCGACAATCCGGACGTCAAGCACGATTTGGAACACGGCGCGGCGCCTAAAACGACGTTCGGGCTTGTCACCGAGGCGCTGCGCCGGCGCCGGGATCGAAACATCGCGCCGTTCACGCTGATGTCCTGCGACAACATCCAGGGCAACGGCGATGTCGCCAAAAAGATGTTCACAGCCTATGCCAAGGCCAAGGATGCCGAACTCGGCGAATGGATCGTGGCCAACGTGCAGTTTCCGAACTCGATGGTCGATCGCATCACCCCGGTGACCACCGACGACGACCGCGCCGAAATAGCCGAGCGTTTCGGTATCGAGGATGCCTGGCCGGTGGTCTGCGAGCCGTTCACCCAGTGGGTGCTCGAGGATCACTTCAGCATCGGCCGGCCGCTTTACGAAGAGGTCGGCGTGCAGATCGTCGACGACGTTATGCCCTACGAACTGATGAAGCTGCGTCTGCTCAACGCCAGCCATCAGGCGCTGGCGTATTTCGGTTATCTGGCCGGCTATCGCTATGCGCACGACGCCTGCCAGGATCGTCTGCTCGCCGATTTCCTCATGGACTACATGACCCGCGAAGGCCAGCCCACGCTGGCGCCCGTGCCGGGTGTGGATCTCGAGGACTATAAGCGCACGCTGATCGAGCGTTTCTCCAACCCGGAGATTCGCGACACGCTGGCCCGGTTATGCGCCGAATCGTCGGACCGCATACCGAAATGGCTGTTGCCCGTTGTGCGCGAACAGCTGGCCGCGGGCGGCGAAATTCATCGCTCGGCGGCCGTGGTCGCCAGTTGGGCGCGTTATGCCGAAGGTACGGACGAGGCCGGCGAGCCGATCGAGATCGTCGATCGTCTGGCCGATGAACTGACGGCCATCGCCCGGCATAATCGCGACAATCCGACCGCGTTCATCGAAAACCGCGAGGTGTTCGGTGATCTGGTCGACGACGAGCGCTTCGTCGCTGCCTATACCGAGACGCTACGGCGGCTGCACGAGCACGGCGCCAAGGCCGCGCTCGAAGCATTGCAATAACGCAGAACATGATCCGGTCTCGGCTTGCAAATGAGAATTATTATCATTAAAATCCTGCCTTCATAAAGGACGGCGCAGGGCCGTCCGATCACGCCGGCGCATGCGCCGCCATGACGGGGACAGGCAATGAAGCAAGCGCGGGGCAGGGTCGGCGCGTCCAAGCAACGGCTACGAATGGCCGGAACAATGTTCGGCATGGGGCTCGGCGCGGCGTGTCTGCCGTGTTCGGCCGCATCGTCAGGTCATGACGACCACGGCACGTCCAAGGCTGTTGTACCGGCTGCACCGATCGCGCCGGCCGCCGCCGCTAGCCAGAGCGCCAGCGCCGCTGTCTTGCCGGCCGGCCAAGGCCCGCAAACCCGGCTCGATACCGTGGAGGTCTACGGCCGCGTCGCCGGTGGCGATCAGGTGCCGGCCCCGTACCCCGGCGGTCAAGTCGCCGCCGGCGGGCGCATCGGCATTCTGGGGGAACAGAACGCCGCCAACGTGCCGTTCTCGGTCGTCAGTTATACCGATCAGCTGATGCGCAACCAGCAGGACGATACCGTAGCCGGCGTGCTGATCAACGACGCCTCGGTCCAGAGTTCCATGGGATACGGCAATTTCGCCGAAACGTTCCAGATCCGCGGGTTCAACTTCAACGGCGACGATGTGTCTTTCGGCGGTTTGTACGGGGTGCTGCCGCGCCAGATCGTGCAGACCAACTTCGTCAGCCGGGTCGAGCTGTTTCGCGGGGCCAACGCATTTGCCAACGGCGTCGGTCCGGGCGCGTCCGGGGTGGGCGGCGCGGTCAATCTGGAACCCGAGCGGGCGACCGACGCGCCGATTACCCGGTTCGAGCTCGGTTATGCCTCGGATTCACAGTTCGAGCAGTCGCTGGACATCGGCCGCCGTTACGGCGACGACGATCAGTACGGCGTGCGGGTCAATCTCCAGCATGAAAACGGCGATACCGCCATCGACGACGAGAATGCCAACGATACGTCGGCCGCGGTCGCGCTGGATTATCGCGGCGATCGCGTTAGAGGCTCGCTGGATCTGGGCTACCAACGCCAACATATCGAGCATGGCCGTTCCACCGTGCGGGTCGGCGGCGTGCGCGCCATTCCCCAGGCCCCGGATGCCGAAACCAATTATTGGCCGGCTTTTGCCAACACCGAGCTGGAATCGGAATTCGGCATGCTGCGCGGAGAATTCGATGTCACCGACGATTGGACGGTCTATGCCGCGTTCGGCGGCAATCATACCGAAGAGACCGGCGACTACGGACAGCCCGTGCTGAGCGCGCCCGGCGGCGCGGATTATCGGCCGGGCGACGCGACCGTGTCGCGGTTGACGGTCGTGCGGCCGTCCAATACCTACGCGGGCCAGGCCGGGGTGCGCGGCGATTTCAATACCGGCCCGGTCAGCCATCAGATCAACCTGGGTTATTCCGGTTACTACCAGCGTGCCGACAGCGCCTACAGCCTGTCCGACAGCGTTGCGACCAATATTTACGATCCGCCCGTCATCGACGGCCTGCCCACCACCGCCGTTGTCGGTAATCTCGACCATCCTTATGTAAACAGCCGCACCCGCGCCGACGGCTGGGCGCTGTCGGACACCGCCGGTCTGTTCGACGATCGGCTGTTGATCACGGTTGGCGCGCGTTATCAGAGCCTGTCGGTGCAGAATTACAGCTACACCGAAGCCGGTGCGCCGAGCGGCGAGCCGATCACCGGGCACCGGCTGTCGCCGGCTTACGGCATCGTCTACAAACCGAGCGCGTGGTTGTCCGTTTACGCCAATCATATCGAAGCGCTACAGCCCGGCGATGCCGCGCCGCCGGGGGCCGCCGATCCGGGACGCACGCTGGGGATTTTGCACGCCAAACAGAACGAGATCGGCGCGAAGTTCGATTTCGGCAAGATCGGCGGCAGTCTCGCCGCATACGAGATCAAAAAGCCCAACGCCTATCTCGATCCGAGCACCAATACCTACGGCTATTTCGGCGAACAACGCAACCGCGGGATCGAACTCAACGTGCACGGCAAGCCGACCGAACGTCTGCGTCTGCTGGTTAGCGCGACCTATATCGATCCCGAGCTGACGCAAACGCCGAATGACCGGTACAACGGCAACGACGCTGTCGGCGTGCCCAATTACCGCCTGGCGCTTACCGGCGACTGGCGGCTGCCCGGCGCGCCGCGCTGGCATGTCAATGCGCGGGTGATCCGTACCGGCTCGCAATACGCCGATCAGGCCAACCGGCTCAAGCTCGACGCCTGGACCCGGGTCGATCTGGGGCTGCGCTACAAAATGCCTTGGGGCGAGGACGGCCGGAACATCGTCTGGCGCGCCAATGTGGAAAACGTGGCGAACACGGACTATTGGTCATCGGTGCGGCGCATCGCGAGTACCAACTATCTCACCCAGGGCGATCCGCGCACGTTCAAACTGTCCGCGACCTTCAACTTCGATTGAGCGAGGCGAGTTGGGCGAGATCTAATCTAATCCTGTGCGCTCAGCACGAAGTCCGACGGCAGACGCACGAGGGTGGCGCCCCAGGACAGGCCGACGCCGAAGCCGACCAGCAGCACCAGCGCGCCGGGGCCGATCTGGCCGGAAAGCGCGGCGCGCTTCAACGCGATCGGCACACTGCACGACACCGTGTTGCCGATGTCTTCCATGCAGACCACGAATTTCTTTTCCGGCAGTTGCAGCCGCGAGCGGATGCCGTCCAGCACCATGGCGCTGGCCTGATGGGGCACGACCGCGTCCACGTCATCCAGCGTGATGCCGGCCTTTTCGCAGGTCTCGTGCACCGCTTTCGGCACTTCGCGCAGCGTGAATTCCACCACCGCCCGGCCGTTCATGAAGATATGCTGATCCGAACGCACATTGCCGTGCCGGTCGGTGTATTCCTCGGCCGGATGGTGGGCCGCGCGCTGGCGCATGCCGCTGGTCGGCACGATCAGATCGTTGGCGCCGGCCCCGTCGGTGCCGTAGACGAACGGGCCGATTCGGGGCTCGCCTTCGGCGGCGCGATCGGATAGCAGCGTGGCCGCGGCGGCGTCGCCGAACAGCGCGCGTACGCTCTTGTCGCCCGGATGTACGAACTTGCTGTAAGTATCCGCCGTAATCAGCAGCAAGCGCTTCGCCTGGCCGGATTCGATCAGCGCCTTGGCCATGCCGAGCGCATAGATATAGCCCGAACACCCCAGGTTGATGTCCAGCGCGCCGATGTGCCGGGCCAGCCCCAGCCGCTGCTGCACCAAACAAGCGGTGGTCGGCGCCAGATAATCCGGCGTTTGCGTGGTGAAGATCAGATAGTCGATCTCGCCGCGGTCGATGCCGGTCGTCTCGAATAGTCGCTCGGCGGCGATCACGCCGAAATCGGAGGCGCATTCGTCGTCGCCGGCCACGTGACGGGCGCGGATGCCGGTCTTTTCGGCGATCCGCTCCAGTGGCCAGTTGGGAAAACGCGCGGCGATTTCCTCGATCGATTCGGTGCGCGCCGGCAGCATGTATTCGATCGCGTCAATGACAGCAGGCATCGGACCTCGCTTTATGCATGAACGGGTGGGGCGGTCGGTCACAGACCGGCCGCCGGCGCGCATCGTCCCGCCGAACCGGTCGGCACGACTCTTCAAAGAAGCACAATATCCGGATCATGACCTGCGACGTCAACGCCTACGCAGGCGAAGCCTATTCCGTAGGGTATCCGGCCGTGCGCCAGTCGTCGAAACCGCCGCGCATCGCGCGGACATCGGCGTAACCGGCGGCCCGTAGCACTTCGGCGGCCCGTTCGGCCCGGGTGCCGGCCTTGCAGTAGGTCACGACCGGCGTATCGGGCGCCATATCGATGTCCGGATCGCTGGCGATCCGCGTGACCGGGTGCAACACGGCGCCGGCCACGTGCCCGGCCTCCCATTCGTCGCGCTCGCGCACATCCACCAGGGTGGCGCCGTTTTGCTGCGCCTCGCGGGCTTCGTGATGATCGATCATGCAGGCTCTCCGTGCGTTTCGATCTCCGTTAATTGGTGTCTTGCGCGGGCGAATCAAGTCGGGCCCGGCAAGAAGGTAGCCACGGCGTATGGGGCGCGGTTTACGTTCCGGTTACGGCGGTTTTTTCAAAATTCGCCAGCCGTTGTCCCGAATAATGCCAGCCGCGCATGGCCGTTTCCCGCTCGCAAGACCCCGTATCCTTACGCCGCCGGTGCCCGCGCCCGGTTCTGGGCGTGCCGGCGCTTACGTTGTTGGCGGCCGCTTTCATCATCGGTTTCGACAATATTGCGTTCTGGCACGACCTGGCCTCGGTCTCGCGCGTGGGCAGCAGCGCGGGGCTGGGTTTTGCCGCGGCTACCGCCGTGTTTCTGGTCAGCACGCTGGCGCTGATGATGTCGGTGTTCGCTTTTCGCTGGCTTTATAAGCCGTTTCTGATCGTGTTGCTGCTCGTGGCGGCGGTGGTCGGTTATTTCATGCAGACCTACGGCGTGGTCATCGACGACACGATGCTGCTCAATACGCTGGACACGGATACCGCCGAGGCCGAGGGCCTGTTCAATTTCACGCTGGTCTGGCACATCGTGGCCTTCGGGTTGTTGCCGGCGGCGTTCGTCGGCTGGGTGCGCATCAAGCGCGCTGTCTGGTGGCGTCAGGGACTGATCCGGATCGCGTTCGGTCTGGTGCTGGCGGCGGTCTCGATCGGCGCGCTGGCCTCGCATTACAAGCAGTTCTCGTTGACGCTGCGCGAGCATCGCGAACTGCGCATGTACATCAACCCGACTTATGCGATCTATTCGGCCGCCAAGCTCGCGCGCGGCAAGGTCGCGGCGGCCGATCATCCGCTGGTGACCATCGGCGCCGACGCCCACCGCACCGCCGCGGTCGACCCGCGCTCGCGGCGCAAGATCATGATCGTGGTGGTCGGCGAAACCACCCGCGCCGCGGACTGGGGGCTCGACGGCTATCGCCGTCACACCACGCCCGAGCTCGCGAAGGTGGGCAATCTGCTGAATTTTCCCGACGCCCACTCCTGCGGTACATCCACCGCCGTATCCGTGCCGTGCATGTTCTCGGCCAAATCGCGCGCCGATTTCGATACCGATGCCGCCGGCTACACCGAGAACCTGCTCGACGTGTTGAAACGCGCAGGCGTGACGGTGCGCTGGGAAGACAACCAGGCCGGCGGCTGCAAGGGCGTGTGCGACCGGGTGCCGACGAAAAACATGCGCAAGATGCGTATTCCCGGGGTCTGCGGCGACGGCCATTGTCTGGACGGCGTTTTTCTACACGGCTTGGCTGACCGAATCGATGCCACGTCCGGCGATCTGCTGCTCGTGATGCACACCATGGGCAGCCACGGGCCGAGTTATTTCAGGCGGTACCCGGACGCTTATAAAAAATACACGCCGACCTGTCATTCCAACCGGCCGCAGAACTGCTCCAACCGGGAGCTGACCAACAGCTACGACAATACCGTGCGCTATGTCGATCACGTGGTGGCATCGCTGATCGGCATACTTAAGACGAAGGAGCCCGACGCCGATACGGCGCTGATCTATCTCTCCGATCACGGCGAGTCGCTGGGCGAGGACGGCATCTATCTGCACGGATTTCCCTACATGTTGGCGCCGTCCGAGCAGACGCATATCCCGATGATCCTGTGGCTGTCGGACCACTGGCGGCGCGACAACGGGCTGTCGCCGGCCTGTCTGAAAAAGATCACCGGGCAGCGGGTCGGCCAGGACAATCTGTTCTCGACCGTGATGGGCATGATGGACGTGCGGGCCGATGTCTATCAGCCGAAGCTGGATCTGCTCGCGGGCTGTCGCGGCAAGGCCGGTGCAAAAAGCCCTCATTGATACTCATTCGTATCTGGCTTATTCTCGGCGCGTGCAAACACGATGCGCGCGCCAAGCATTCAGGGCCTGTTGCCGTCTCATCCGGCCCCGCGTTGCGACCCAAATCGTGTCAGCCAAGGCGCAGGGCGCCGACCGCAGTCATTCTGCGGTCAAGCTCTGCAACGCCGGATGGCGCGATTTGGGGCCGCAACCCGAAGGGCCGGGGGCCATTTGCCGCAATCCGGCGTTGCAGCGCGCTACGGTAGAATGACTACCGTACGCCCGCTGCGCCTTGTCTTGCGGCAAATGGCCGCCGGCGCGGCGTCGTATGAGACGGCAACAGGCCCTAGTCGGAGAAGTCGATGTTCGAAGTCAATGCCTGCCGGTTCGAGGTGCAAGGACGCTGTCTCCTGGAGGCATCGGATCTGCGATTCGACCAGGGCAAAGTCTACGGGCTGATCGGGCACAACGGCTCCGGCAAGTCGACGCTGCTCAAGCTGCTGGCGCGCCAGCAGTGCGCGAGCTGCGGCGAAATCTGCCTCAACGGCCGCGCCGTAAACGACTGGGGCAACCGGGAATTCGCGCGCAATGTCGCTTATCTGCCGCAGCATCTGCCGAGCGCGGCGAGCCTGACCGTACGCGAGTTGGTCGCCTTCGGGCGCTATCCCTGGCACGGCCTGCTCGGGCACGTGTCGAAGAAGGACAAGGCCCAGGTCGAGCGCGCCATGACCTTGACCGACACCACCGAATTCGCCGATCGCATGGTCGATACGTTGTCCGGCGGCGAGCGCCAGCGCGTGTGGCTGGCCATGTTGCTGGCTCAGGGTAGCCGTTTCCTGTTGCTCGACGAACCGTTGTCGGCGCTGGATATTGCGCACCAGGTGGACACGCTGTCGCTGATCCGCGGGCTGTGCCGCAATCTCGGCGTCGGCGTGATCATCGTGCTGCACGACGTCAACATGGTCTCGCGTTATTGCGACCAACTCGTTGCTCTGCGCGGCGGCCGTCTGCTGGCCCAGGGTACGCCGGGCGAGCTCATGGACGGCGCCATGCTCGAGGCCATCTACGGCATCCGCATGAGCGTGATGTCCCATCCGACCGACCACCACCCGATCGCCGTCGTACAGTGAGAAGGTGGTTACAAAAAAGGTGGTTACAAAACTACTGCGCTTGCCATTTCGGCCCCGTCCGGTGCTCGAAATGCTCACGTATTATCCATACGCTGCGCTTTCTGCGCTCCGGGCGTGCCCGAACTGACTGCGCTCGTTACGTTTTGTAAACACCATCTGAGGCCCGGCCGGCCCGGCGTCTGGGCGGTCGCCGCCGCCTGCGCGCGCCTTGTGGCGCGGGTCGGCCTGGGGGCGGGTTTGCTTCTGCTCCTGCTCATGGCCGGCGCGGTCGGGCCCGCGGCCGCCGACGCGTCGAGCGACGCCTCGGGAAAGAATACGCCGCGATTGGCCACCTTGGACTGGGGCATCGCGCAGAATCTGACCGCCATGGGCGTGCCACCGATCGCGGTGGGCCAGACGGCCGGCTACGCCACCTGGGTCGGTGCGCCGCCGCTGCCGGCCAAGACCCGGGATCTCGGCCTGCGCGCGCAGCCCAACCTCGAATTGCTGTCGCAGCTCGAGCCCGACCGTATCCTGATCACGGAAATGTATCGCGCGATCGAGCCGAAGCTCGAGCGCGTGGCGCCGGTGTCGACGGTCGACGTTTATTTCACGCCCGGCCCGGTCTGGCATAACACCGTGGCCGCGGCGCGAAAGCTCGGCCGCATCGCCGGCCGGCCCGAAGCCGCCGAGGCGTTGATCCGGCGCACGAAGAAGAACATTCGCGACGCGGCGGCCCGGCTGCCGGCGAACACGGCGCCGTTGCTTGTGGTGCAGTTTGCCGATTTCCGGCACGTGCGTATCTACGGCCGGGGCAGCTTGATCCAGGCCACCATGCGGCGCATGGGGCTGGAAAACGCCTGGCACGGCAAGACCACGCGTTGGGGCATGGCGGTGGTGCCGCTCTCGCGTCTGGCCCAGATCGAGAACGGGCGGGTCGTGGTGATGGGCCCGGTGCCCGTGGGCGTGACCGACGAAATCGCGGCCAGTCGGCTGTGGCGGAGTTTGCCCGTGGTGGGCAATGCACCGGTGGTCTATATCCCCGAGGTCTGGAGTTTCGGCGGCCTGCCGTCGGCGAGCCGGTTCGCGCGCCTCGTGGCCGGGGCGCTGCGCTCGGCGCCGGCAAGCGGGCTGGGCTGGCCGCGGCAGCCGGCGGGCGGCTCGTGACGATAGCGATGACGCCGGCCCGCCTGTGCGGCTTGCTCGCTCTGATCGTCGCCGGCTTGGCCGCGGCCGCGCTGTCCGCCGTGGTCGGGGGCGACTGGATCGGCGCGTTCACTCATCCGGATCCGAATGCCATCACGCAGATCCGGGTCTACTACAGTTGGCTGCCGCGGCTGACGGTCGCTCTGCTCGGCGGCGCCGGGCTGGCGCTGGCCGGCGTGCTCATGCAACAGACCCTGCGCAATCCGCTGGCCGCGCCGACCACGCTCGGCGTGGCCAGCGGCGCGCAGGTGCTGCTGCTGGCGGCCACACTGTTCGCGCCGGGGCTTATACATTACGGGCGCGGCGCGATCGCCTTCGTCGGCGGCGCGCTCGCGGTCGCGCTCGTATTCGCGCTGGCCTGGCGGCGCGGATTGGCGCCCACCGTACTGGTGCTGGCCGGGCTGGTGGTCAATCTCTACATGGGCGCGCTGTCGCTGGCGCTGATCCTGTTCAATCAGGAAAAACTGCACGGCCTGATGATTTGGGGCGCCGGCTCGCTGGCCCAGAACAACTGGGGAGATGCGGTCTATCTCGCGCCGCGGCTGGTGTTCACCGGCCTGGGCGCGGGCCTGCTCTCGCGCTCGCTGGCGTTGCTCGACCTGGAGGAGGCGGGCGCGCGCAATCTGGGCGTATCGCTGGCCTGGCTCCGGCTGGCGAGCCTCGGGCTCGGCGTGTTCATCACCGCCAGCATCGTTTCGGCGCTGGGTCTGATCGGCTTCATCGGCCTGGCCGCGCCGGCAATCATGCGCCTGGCCGGGGCGCGGACCCTGGGCGCACGCCTGATCTGGGCGCCGATCTTCGGCGCGCTGCTGTTGGCGGCCACCGATTTATCGCTCCAACTCGTCGCCGGAGCCCACGCCGCGCTCATTCCCACCGGCGCGACCACCGCCGCGCTCGGCGCGCCGTTGCTGCTGTGGCTCGTGCCGCGTCTGGCGGCCGGGCGCAGCGCGCCCCGGCCGCGCGCGGCACCGCCGGCGCCAAGGCTGGCCGCGCCGTGGCGCATGATCGGGCTGTGCGCGATAGCCATGGTGATTATGACGATCATCGCGCTGTTCGCCGGCCGCGGGCTGCATGGCTGGAATATGCCGTTCGCGCTGCCCTGGTCGGAAACCGGAGCCTGGCGAGCGCCGCGGGTGTTGGCGGCGGGCGCGGCCGGTACGCTGCTGGCCCTGGCCGGCACGATCATTCAGCGTGTTTCGGGCAATCCGATGGCCAGCCCCGAGGTGCTGGGCGTCAGCGCGGGCACCGGTTTGGGCTTGTTGGCGCTGCTCTGGTGCGTGCCGGGGGCCGGTACGCCGGCCATGCTAGCGGCGGGTACGGCGGGCGCGCTGGCCACGCTCATTCTGCTGATCGTGATCAACGCGCGCGCCGGTTTCGAGCCGGAGCAACTGCTTCTGACCGGCATCGCCGTGATGTTCGCCTTCGGCGCGGTCCAGCGTATCGTGCTGGCCGGCAACGATCCGCGCACCCAGTCGATGCTGGCCTGGATCTCGGGCTCGACTTATTACGTCACCATGAACACGGCGGAATTGATCGCGGTGCTGGGCGTCGTGCTGATCGCGCTGGCCTGGCCACTGGCGCGATGGTTGGATGTGCTGCCGCTGGGCGAGCCCGTTTCGCGCGCGCTCGGCCTGCACGTCACGGCGAGCCGGCTGTTACTGCTCGTCCTGGTGGCGGTGCTCACCGCGGCGGCCACGCTGGTGGTCGGGCCGTTGTCCTTCGTGGGTCTGCTCGCGCCGCATCTGGCGCGCCTGACCGGGCTGGCGCGCGCGCGAACACAGATGGCCGGCGCCATGGCCTTCGGCGCGCTGTTGATGATCGCCGCCGACTGGGTCGGACGGGAAATCCTGTTCCCGATGGAGATCCCGGCCGGCCTGGTGGCCACCTTGATCGGCGGCGGTTACTTCATGTGGCGGCTGCGGCGGATCTGATCGCTCTGTTCAGCTTCGTTCTTCAAGCCATTGATCCTCAGATGGATGCAGAGGACACAGATATGGGCTTGGCGACGTACGCTGCATCGAGGTTAATGATCTGGTTGGCGACAGTCGATCCGACTGAAAGACGCTGCATTGTCTTCTGTCTTAAATCTGCGTGGATCTGCGTCCATCTGCGGACAAATGCTTTTTCGAAAAGAGCGCCGTCAGTTGATCCGGGCGACAGCGTCTGCGCTGGCGGTGTCGCGTTCGGCGCCGGTGAGTTCGACGAGCCGGCCGTTGCGCATTTCCAGCAGGCGGTCGGCGGCGGCGAAGTAAGTATCGTCGTGGCTGATCGCCACCACGGTATGGCCCAGCTCGCGAAACGCCGGCAGCAGTTCGTGGTAGAACACGCGCCGGAAGATCGGGTCCTGATCGGCGGCCCATTCGTCGAGCAGCAGGATATCGCGGTTTTCGGCGAGCGCCACGAGCATCGCCACGCGCTTGCGTTGGCCCTGGGAAAGCTGGGTGTCGAGCAGGGCCACGCCGTCGCGCGACAGCTTGCCGTCGAGTTGCAGCCGGCGGCACCAGTGCTCGATGAACGCGTCGTCGGCGCACGATCCGTCGGCGCCGAGCAAGCGGTCGAACAAGTGGAAGTCGGTGAACACCGAGGAAAACAGGCGGCGCAGCCGGGCGCGGTCGGCGCTCACGTTGTGGGCGTCGATCGCGAGCCGGCCGGCCGCGGGTCGGTACAGCCCGCAGAGCAGCCGGGCGAAGGTGGTCTTGCCGGAACCGTTGCCGCCGATGATGAAGACCAGCTCGCCACGCTCGAGCGCAAAATCGATCGGGCCGACGGCAAAACCCGTGTCGTAGGCGAAGGTGACCGATTCGAGGCGGATGCGCTGCCAGTCGGCGTCCGGGCGCCGGTCATCGAATCCGGGCCGATAGTCGGCCAAATCCAGCGCGGCGAGTTTGTTGAAAGCCACCTGGGCGCCGAGCAGGGTCGGCAAGGCGCCGACCGCGCCGATCATGGGCGTACGCAGGAATAACAGCGTCAGGGCATAGGTCGCGGCGGTCGCGGTATCGGCCCAGCCGAACGCGTCGGCGAGAAAGAACACCAGGCCGATCGCGCCCAGCATCATGATGTTGGCCCAGTTGTTGGCCGACAGATGAAAGGTGTCCGCGCGAATGATATGCCGGCGATAGCGCCGGGCGTTGTGCATGTAGCGGGTTTGGTACAGATCGCGGGCCCGCGCGCGGTTGAGCGCCAACTCCTTGCGGCCGTGGATGACCGTTTCGTAGTCGTGATACAGTGCGCCCTCGGCCTCGCGCACCTGGGCGAGGTGCGCATAGACGCGCCGCACCAGCCAATTGCCGACGCCCATGGTCAGCGCGATCCATGCCGCGGTAACCAGCAGCAGCGGTAGCGACAGCCAGCCCAGATACACCGCGCAGGCCACGCTCAGAATCAGGCCCTGGACCAGCTCGGGCAGGCGCACGAAGGCGGTGGTGACGTTGCGTATGTCGGCCGACAGGCCGGCGATGAGCGCCGCGCTGCCGATCGCTTCCTGGCGCGCGATATCGGTATCCAGAATCTGCTTGACCAGGCGCGAGCGCAGATCGAAGACGAAATGGTGGCCGAGCGTGGTCAAGCCGAGCTGGGCGACAAGCGCGATCACCAGCAGCAACAGAATCAAGCCGAAAAATTGGGGCAGCGCGGAGAGCGTGGCGTTCTGATGCGTGATCAGCCGTTGGTTGATGAAGGCGATCACGCCGACACCGAGCCCGGCGTTGGCCAGACTGGCCAGCATGACGCCGGCAAAAGGGGCGCGATAATCGCGAACGATCAGGCGGATCAGATCCATGAGTTCGGGCGGCGGCGTACGGGATGACGGGTCGGCGCGGACGGCCGGGCGATCGGCCGGGGCGCCAAATACGACGTAGGATACGACGTTCGCGGCGGCTTTGCCGTTGCCGCGACCATGCGCGGTTCGGCCAATTCTGACACGTCGTCTTGTCAGAATTGGCGGGCGTTGCTATGTTTCCGGCACCACCGCGCGCGTGAACGCCGGTGCCCATTCGTTCGACGGAGGCCGTCATGGCCGCGATCAGTCTGCTGTCTCGACTCAACCCGCTGGCCTCGCGCCGGATCGATACCGATTTGGACATCGCCATCGTCGGCGCCGGTTTTTCCGGACTCGGCATGGCGATCCAGCTCAAGAAGGCCGGGGTCGAGAACTTCACGATCATCGAGCGTGGCGACGAGGTGGGCGGCACCTGGCGCGACAACCACTATCCGGGCGCGGCCTGCGATGTGGCCTCGCATCTGTATTCGTTCTCCTTCGAACCGAATCCGAACTGGTCGCGCGCCTTCGGCCAGCAGCCGGAGATCCTCGAATATATCAAGCGTTGTGCCGCCAAATACGATCTGTATCGCCATATCCGCTTCAATACCGCCATCCGCGAAGCGCGCTTCGACGAGGGCGCCGGAATCTGGCACGCGACTACCGATAGCGGCGAACAACTGACCGCCCGGGTGGTGATCTCTGCGGTCGGCGCGCTGTCCGATCCGGCTTATCCGAAAATCGAGGGACTGGAGAATTTCGCCGGCAAGCTCATGCATACCGCCGAGTGGGACGACGACTACGATCTCGCCGGCAAGCGGGTCGCCGTAATCGGCTCGGGGGCGTCCGCGATCCAGGTCGTGCCCGAGATCCAAAGAGCCGCCGGGCAGATGACGGTCTTCCAGCGCACGCCGAGCTGGGTGATGCCCAAGCCGGACCGGCCGATCCCGGAAAAAGAGCGGGCCGAATACCGCGATTCATCCTACAAACTGGCCAAGCGCCGCTATCGTATCTACTGGATGAGCGAGCTATTCGCGCCGTTCATCATCTCCGATCGCAAGTTCTTCAAGAAAAAAGCCGAGCGGATCGCTAACAGCCATATCCGCCGGCAGGTGGCCGATCCCGAGCTGCGGCGCGCGGTGACGCCGGACTATGCGATCGGCTGCAAGCGCATCCTGATTTCGAACGACTGGTACCCCGCGATCCAGGCCGACAACGCCGAACTGATCGCCGACGGTCCGGCGCAGATCACCGAAAACGGCGTGGTCACGAATGACGGGCGCGAGATCGAGGTTGACGCCATCGTCTGTGCCACCGGCTTCCACGTGCCCTCCGGGGCAGCGCCGTTTCCGGTCGCCGGCTTGGGCGGGCTCGAACTGAACACGGCCTGGGGCGACGGCGCGGAGGCCTACAAAGGCATCGCGGTATCGGGCTTTCCCAATATGTTCTTCCTGATGGGGCCGAACACCGGGCCGAGCCACACGTCGGTGCTGGCTTTCACCGAGATGCAGATGGAATACATCGCCAAGGCGATCGGATATATCGCGCGCCATGATCTGAAATGGCTGATGGTGAAGAAATCGGTGCAGGATCGCTTCAACCGTGGCATCCAGAAGCGCATGCGGCACACGTCTTGGACCTCGGGCTGCAACAGTTGGTATCTGACCGACGCCGGCAAGAACACCACGCTCTATCCCGGCTTCAACTGGGAGTACCGCCTACGGCTGTGGTTGTTCCGTCCCGGTGAGTACGACAGCGCGGCCGCGGCGCGTGAGCACACCGCCGATCGCGCGGCCTAGCGCCTACTAGCGCCCGCCACCGTAGGTGATCCGGTAGATCGTGCTGCCTTGATCGTCGCTGACGTAGAGCGCGCCCTTCGGGCCGACGGCGAGCCCGGCCGGCCGATGATCGGCATTGGCCGGCGAGCGTACGATCTCTTCGCCGGTGAAGCCGGTCGGCCCGGCGAAGGTTTGGTAGTTCGCGCTCGGCCGGCCGTTCTCGAAGGGCTGGTAGATCACCCGGAAGCCGGCCTGCGGCTCGGGCGAACGGTTCCAGGAACCGTGGAAGGCGATGAACGCGCCGCCCCGGTAAGCCTTGGGAAACGCATCCGCGTGATAGAACACCACCGACATCGGCGCCCAGTGCGCCGGGTAGGCCGCGATCGGCTTATCGTAATCGGCGCAGCGGCCGATCTTTTGACCGTCGCCGCCGTATTCCGGATTCAGGCGATACTCGTTTGCGGTGTCGTCGTAATAGCAGTAAGGCCAGCCGAAATGGCTGCCGTGCTCGATGTTGAACAGCGTTTCCGCCGGCAGGTTCACGCCCTGCTCGGTCGAGAAACGTTTCGGCCAGAGTGCAGAAAGCTGGTCGCGGCCCATCTGGGCGCCGATCAGACGCCCGCGCGCACGGTCCCAGGTCATCGCGAACATATTGCGGAGTCCGGTGGCGTAGCGCTGCTCGGCGCTGAATTTCTGGTTCGGCTGGTCGGCCGAGAAACGCCATACGCCGCCCTGGCGCTTGAGCAGCGGACAGGGGTCCTGGCCCGGCGAACCCGGCTGCCGATCGTCCTCCTGGCAGGCGTTCGACGGCGCGCCGATCGATACATACAAGTGATTGGCGTCGTCCACGGCGATACCGCGCGCGCTGTGGGTGTCCTGATCCGGTAGACCGGTGACGATGACTTCGCCGGGGCCGCGCGGCTGGTTCTTGTCGTCAATGCGATACCGGCGCACGTCGTCGGTCGAGGCCGCGTACAGCCAGCCGTCATGTATCGTCAGCCCGGTGGCGCCGCCGCGACCGAACAGCGCGCGCTTATCGGCCACGCCGTCGCCGTTGGTGTCGGTCAGCGCCATGAGGTTGTGGTTGCCTTCGCCGTGATTGAGGTTGGCGTAGAGCGTGCCGTCGGCGGCCACCGCGATATGCCGCGGTTGCCGGGCGTCCTTGGCGAAGACCGTGGCGCAGAAGTGCGGCGGCAGGTCCAGGCCGGCCGTGTCGCAGGCGGCGGCCGCGCCCACGGACACCGCCAGCAGCGGCGCCACGCACGCAGCGCCCATCCAGGTCGCGGTCGATCGACGTCCCATCGGCTTATGTTGCGCAAAACCTATCCATGCTTATAGCAGGCCGCCGGCGTGCGCGTCATCTGCAATAAACCCGATGCGCGGCTTGTACGGCGCGCCAATCGCGTCGATAGGCAGATTTGGCGTCGCGCGCATCTTGAAGTGGGCGGGGGCGTACCGATCTAGTTCGGAATCGCTTTCTCGCGTGCAATACGACGCGCCCCTAAGGAGTAGTACATGCCCGATCTATTCACGCCCTGGACCATCGGCGACGTCACGTTCCGCAACCGGATCTTCGTATCGCCCATGTGCCAGTACGCGGCCGAGGACGGCTATCCGAACGACTGGCATTTCGTGCACCTCGGCTCGCGCGCCGTGGGCGGCGCCGGGCTGGTGATGATGGAGGCCACGGCGGTCACGCCCGAGGGCCGTATCACGCCCGGCGATCTGGGTATCTGGAGCGACGACCACATCGTACAATTCAAGCGTAACGCCGATTTCATCCGGGCCCAGGGCGCGGCGGCCGGGGTGCAACTGGCCCATGCCGGGCGCAAGGCCGCCTGCAGTCCGCCGTGGGTCGACGGTGGCCGCGCGCTGACGCCCGGCGAGGGTGCGTGGCAGACCGTGGCGCCGAGCGCCCTGGCCTTTTCCGACCAGGCGCCGACCCCGCATGCGCTGACCCATGAAGAAATCCGGGAGATCGTGGCGGCCTTCGTGGCGGCCGCCCGGCGCGCCGATGCCGCCGGCATGGATATGATCGAGATCCACGGCGCGCACGGTTATCTGCTGCACGAGTTCGTCTCGCCGCTATCCAACCAGCGCGAGGATGAATACGGCGGCACGCTGGAAAACCGCTGCCGCTTACCGTTGGAAGTCGTGCGCGCGGTGCGCGAAGTCTGGCCGAAGAACAAGCCGCTGTTCTATCGCGTCTCGGCCAGCGATTGGGAAGACGGCGGCTGGGATATCGAACAGACCGTACAACTGGCCGTGTGGCTCAAGGCCGAAGGCGTCGATGTGCTCGACTGCTCCGGCGGCGGCAACACGCCGACTGCGCAGATCCCGATCGGGCCGGGCTACCAGAGTGAATTCGCTGCCCGGGTACGGCGCGAGACGGGACTGGCCACCGGCGCGGTCGGCATGATCACCGAACCCGTGCAAGCCGAACACATTGTGCATTCCGGCCAAGCGGACTGTGTGCTGCTGGCGCGCGAGATGCTGCGCGACCCGTACTTTGCGCTGACCGCGTCGCGCGCGCTGCATGGCGAGGCCAGCCAGGCGCCGCCGGTGCAGTACGAGCGCGCCTTCAAGTAGCGTCGTTTCGCCGGGCCCGCGCGAATCGCGAGCGCGGCGGCGGCCTCGTGTCCGGTAGGATTGCACGATGCAACGACCGCGTTTTTTACCCGACAATTTCATCCTCGCGCTGATCGCGGCGATCGTGCTCGCCACGTTCCTGCCCATTCGCGGCGCTGCCGCAGCGGTCTACGAACACGCCACCACGGGCGCGATCGCGCTGCTGTTCTTCCTGCACGGCGCCAAGCTCTCGCGCGCGGCGGTGATCGCCGGGGCGTCCAATTGGCGTCTGCATCTGTGTGTGCTGGCCGCGACCTTCGTGTTGTTCCCGGCGATTGGATTGGCCGCGCAGCCGCTGTTGTCCGATCTGCTCACGCCGGCGCTGGCCGCCGGGGTGCTGTTCGTCTGCCTGCTGCCCTCGACCGTGCAGTCGTCGATCGCCTTCACCTCGATTGCCGGCGGCAATGTATCGGCGGCGGTCTGCAGCGCGAGCGCCTCCAATCTGCTGGGAGTGTTTTTAACGCCGGCGCTGGCCGGGTTGCTCATGTCCCAGGCCGGCCATGCCGGCAGCTCGCTGTCGGCGGTGGCGCATATCGTGGGTGAGATCGTGGTGCCGTTCGCGGCCGGCCAGATCGCCCGGGCCTGGATCGGCGGCTGGGTGGCCGCGCATCCGAAATTGGTCAAGTTCGTCGATCAGGGTTCGATCGTGCTCGTAGTCTATGGCGCGTTCTCGGCCTCGGTGGTCGACGGGTTGTGGCATCAGATTCCGCTCGTGGCGCTGGGCTGGTTGTTCGTGGCCGATGCGGTGCTGCTCGCGATTGCGCTCGCGTTGACTTACGGCGTCGGCCGCGCGCTGTTCGCGCGCGAGGATGCTTTGGTGCTGTTGTTCTGCGGCTCGAAGAAATCGCTGGCCAGCGGCATTCCCATCGCCAAGGTGTTGTTCGCCTCCAGCGCGCTCGGCGCCATCGTGCTGCCGCTGATGATCTTTCATCAGATCCAGCTGATCGTGTGCGCGGGGCTTGCGCGTCGCGCGGCCCGCTACGCGCCGGACAGCGCGCCTATTCGCGGATGAGGCGCAGGCAGCGTAGCTGGGCGATCGCGGCCATTGCCTTCACCGGCGGCGTGGGCGGTGGCGTGGTGTTTCCGATCCTGCCGGTGGTGGGCGCGCAGCTCGGCATCGCGGCGGCCATGATCGGGCTGATCCTGTCGGCCAACCGGATCGCGCGGCTGGTATTCAACCCGGTCACGGGTTCGCTGCTCGATCGCTTTGGCGCGCGTTGGCCGGTCGCCTTCGGCCTGTTGCTGGAAGCCGTGGGTAGCGGCGCTTACTCGATTGCGCTCGCGGCCGATCGGCCGGCGCTCTGGTTTCTGGCCGGGCGCATCATCTGGGGGCTGGGCTCGTCGTTGCTGCTGGTCGGCACGCTGGCCGCGGTCCTGTCGATCAGCGATGACGGTTCCCGGGCCGGCATGACGGCGCGCGTGCGCACGGCCATCAGCCTGGGTCTGCCCAGTGGACTGGTGATCGGCGGCGTGGTCGCCGATACAGTCTCGGATAACGCCGCGTTTCTGGTGGCCTCCGGGCTGAGTTTGGCGGCGGCCCTCGGCGCGGCCGGCGTGATGCCGGCGCACGCCGAGCGACGCCGAGGGCCAGGACCGGGCCGGCCCGAGTCGCGCCGGGCCGCCTGGGGCGAGGTGCTCTCGCTGTCGACGCTGCGCATCATCTTTGCCGCCAACGCGCTGCTGTTTTTCGCGGTGTCCGGCGTGCTGCTGGCGACCGTGGCGCTGGCGGTCGATGCGCGTCATCTGCTGGTGTTCGGTTTCGGCGCCCAGGGCAGCGCCGGCCTGCTGATGGCGGTGCTGATGGGCGCGCGTGCGTCGGCGTCGTTGGCCTGTGGGCGCTATCTCGATCGTTCGGCATCGCGCACGCGTTTGTTGCTGCCGGCGATGGCCGGGGTGGCGATCGGCTTCGTCATTTTCGGTTTGGCGGCCAATCTGGGGCTGGCGATCGCGGGCCTGCTGTGCATCGGGGCCGGCGCGGGCGGCCTGACCATTCCCATGCTCACGCTGCTCGGCGACGTGGCGCCGGCGCATGCGCACGGCCGGGCGCTGTCGGTGTACCAATGGTCGTCGGACCTGGGCGGCGCGCTGGGGCCGATTCTCGGGCTCATGATCGGCCGCTGGATCGGTTACGGCCCGAGCTATGTCGCGGTCGGTCTGCTCATCCTGATGATGGCGCTGCCGCTCAGGCGTCTGGCGAGCGACGAGCGGCGCCGCTCCGGCTGATCGGAACCCGCCTTCAGGCTTGACAGTGTCAGCGGTTCATCGACATAGTTTTTATGTACAACAACGGCGATGGGGTTCGCCTCGAACTGCTTCCCGGCGAAGCTGATGACTCCTGACCGATCCACGTTCCGGAGGTTGGAGTCTGTGTTGTATCTCTGTTGTATCGACGTATTACACCGGCCCAAGAGCGAAATCTGCGGCTGCATCGGGGCTGTTCTCGGCTCGCCCGGGTGGACGGTTCGATGAGCCGCGAGCCGTGGCGTAACAAGGAGACCTCGGTATACGATCCGGACCAGCCGCATGCACAGGGTCAGACCGTCGAGTCCGAGAGCGGCGCGGAATACGAGCGGGACAAGACGATGTCGGCCGTCTACTCGATTCTCGCGATCGCTGTGGGCGCGGCCATCGGCGCGAACATGCGTTGGGGGCTGGGGGTCGCGCTGAATGCGTACCTGCCGGATTTGCCGCTCGGAACGCTGGTGGCGAACCTGCTCGGCGCGTTCCTGATCGGGCTGGCGATCTCGGTTTTCGCGGCATTGCCGCAACTCCCGTCGTTTTGGCGTTTGTTCGTCGTCACCGGCTTTCTGGGCGCTTTGACCACGTTTTCGACGTTTTCGGCCGAAATATTCAGCGAGTTGCTGGCCGGCCGGTTTCTCTGGGGCTTTGTCGGCATCGTGATCCATGTGGCCGGCTCGCTGGCCATGACCGGACTCGGCATGGCCGCGTTCTTGCTGTTTCGCCGGCTTGCGGGCGGGTACGGTTTCAAAGACCGGTAACGCGCTCGCCGGCGCCGACCTGGATCAGCTCCGGTTCGCGGCGCGACAGCGCGAGCGCGCTCAATTGGCCGCCCCAGGCCGCGCCGGTATCGATCCCCCACACTTGATGTTCGGGCCAGGCGACGCGTTCCAGCGCCGACCAGTGGCCGAATACGATCGGCTCGCCGGCGCTGGCGCGCCCGGGTACGGCGAACCAGGGCGTAAGCTGCGGCGGGGCTCCGGCCAGTGTCCTTTTATAGTCCATGTCCAGGCGCTGGTTCGGCGCGACGAAGCGTAGCCGGGTCAGGGCGTTGGCGATGAACCGCAGGCGCGCCGCGCCGGTGAGCGTCGGCTCCCAGCGCTTCGGTGTATTGCCGAACAACTGGGCCAGAAACGCGGCGTGATCGGGCGCGCGCAGCGCGGCTTCCAGCTCGCGGGCATACGTCAGGGCTTCGCTTACGCTCCAGGACGGCGGCAGTCCGGCGTGCACCATCGTCCAGCCAAGATCGGCGTCGCGGTGCATCAGCGGGCGTTGGCGCAGCCAGTCCAGCAACTCCGGCGCATCGTCGGCGGCGAGCAGCGGTTGCAAACAGTCCGGTGCGCGTTGGCGGGCGTCGCCGCGCGTCGCCAGGCTCAGCAGGCTGAGGTCGTGGTTGCCGAGCACGGTGATCGCGATGTCGCCGAGCGCCTTGACGCGACGGACCACCGCGGCGGAATCCGGCCCGCGATTGACCAGATCGCCGACGAACCAGAGCCGCTCGATCGGGCCGCGCGCGGCCAGCCGGTCGAGCAGCGCGTCCAGCAGGTCGGCGGCGCCGTGGATATCGCCGATGGCGTAGATGCTCACTCGGACTGCAAAAGAAAAATGACCGGCTCAGTCTGCCGATGACGCGCGCGTCGGGCCAGCGTGCGCGCCGCGCCGGTCGGAGATCCGTTCAAAAATCAGGGCGTCGGGGTCGTGATAAACCAGCCGCCACGCGGGATCGCCGCGCAAGGCGTCGACCAGCGGTGCGCCGCGCGCAAGCAGCACAACCCGAATCGCCCACCGGTCGAACAGCGCGCGCCAGTGCTTGCGGTGTTGATAAGCAAAAAACCAGTGCAGGACGAAGTCTTCGGGGTACATGTCGAAGCGCGTATCGATGAATACCCGGCGTTCGGGGGTATAAAAACGCGCACAGCTGCCGGCGGTTTCGCTGGAAAACCAGTGCGTACCCGGCGGATAGTGGCGATCGAGATAGACCAGCGCGCGGCGCAGCGGCGCGCAATCGGCCAGATGCGCGCGCCCAGTCGCGGCCGGTGCGCCGACGGTGATAATCAGCACCGCGAGCGCGCACAGCGCGGCGATACCGATAAACCGTGGGCCGCGGCCGTCGAGCGGGGCGAGCGCGGCGCGCAGCCGCGGCGGCGACCAGCAGCCGGCGGCGTATGCGATCAGACGGGGCGCGACCAGCGCATAGAACAGTCCCGCCCAGATCACGAAGCGCATGGCGGTGAACGCCGCTGCGGCGAAGGCCGCGACATGAAGTATTTCGGCGGCGCTCAGCACCCGGCGGTACGTGAGCGCGAGCAGCGCGAACACCCCCAGCAGCGCGGCGCCCACCTGCATATAGGCGTTGTCCGCCCGCGGCGGCATGAGTTCGTGGATATGCGCGTTCATCCGGGTTTCCAGCGACAGATGCACGATGTATGCGTAGAGGGTCCAGCCGTAGGGATTGAGCCCGCTTGCCAGCACTGCCGCGATCAGCAGCAGCGCATAGGTCGCCGGACCGCAGGCCTCGGCTTCCCGGTCGCGGGCGCGCGTCCACAGATCGCCGGCGGCGAACAGGACGATCGAGAACAGCCCGAGCGTGAAGCCGAGGTGCATGTTCGACCACAGCGCATAAATCAGCGCGATGGCGATCACGGCGCGGGGCAGGGTGGTGGCGTCGGCGCGCAGCCGCCGGACGACGACATACTGGGCAAGCAAGGCGATATTGCTTGCCAGCATCGGGCGTAGGCCCAGGTTTGTGCTTACCGGTATCAGCACCAGCGCGCCGATCAGCATGGGCCAGACCGGATGCACCCGGTCGCGCCGCAGCACCAGCGCCGGAACCAGTGCATAGGTCGCCACGCCGAGAAAGTCGACGCCGAACACGCTGCCGACCAGACCGAGCCGGTCGTAGATCGGGGCGGCTATGGCCTCGAAAAGCCACTGATAGAGCACCCAGTGGCGATCGGGAAACGTCCAGGAGAACAGATCGTGGTCCGGCAGGCCGTGGGTATGGATCACTTGGCCGGCGCGGTAAAGCCAGCCCCAGTCGGCGGTGATCGCGCCGAGCTGCATGTGGCGCGCGAACAGCCAGACGCCGGTGGCGAAAATAACCGCGGCGAGCAGCACGGCGGGTATCCTCGTCGCGTAGACCCGGATGCGCGGTTTCACGGTTGCCGTAACCGTTCGCGGCTGCGACTATTAATCCCCAGGGGTACACTACGGCGCGGTTGTGGATGGCCAGGCCCCGGCCCGGAGCCGCAGCGCGCCGGGCCGGCCGGCGCAACGCCGCGCCGCGAGGAATCGATAGTGGACATAAAGGCAGGCTCCGCAGCATTCGGCGCACGCCGGCCCGATTGCCGGCCCAATGGCCGGCCGGTCGCCGCACGGGGTGAACGGCGATTTCGCGCCGGTATCGAAAAAACATCAGTTTGCCACGCAGGCGCGCGCGCGTTGCCGATAGCGCATAGTCCGGGTCGTCGATGAAGATGGATCGGGGGTCGAAGAACCGCCTCGTCGGCGGCCTCATCGTCGCGCTGCTCGGCATTCTCGGCGCGATCTATCTCGGCGCCGGCGCGCGCCGGGCGGCGCTGGACGGCGCGATCGGCGAGGTATCGGCCGCTATGACGCCGATGCGCGCCGGATCGGATCTGCAGCAGGTGGCGCATCGGCTGGTTACGGCATCGTCCTCGGATCTGGTGTTCGTGACCGTACGCGGCGCGGATCGTCGTGTCCTCGCCTCGGCCGGCGCATGGTCGGGCTGGTTGGACGGATTGGTCCCGCAGTCGATCGCGCGTACCTGGCGGGCCTGGCTGTATCGCACGCTCTGCGTCGAGACTTCGCGCCCGATCGCCGGCGGCGCGCAGGCGCACGTCGGCGTGCCCTGGTCGAAGGTGTTCGTATTGGCGGGGCCGGCCTTTTGGCTGACGGTTTTGCTGTCGGTGTTCGGGGGCATTGTCGCCGAACGCGAGCGCCGCGCGCGTAAGACGATAGCGGCCGATGAGCCTGCGGTGTCGTCGCCGCGATCGACAAAGCGCCGTGCCGAAAGCGTCGGCGGGCGCGATGCGCGCCAAAGCAATCCCGCCGGCGCGCGGGACGGCGTCCCGGGCCCGAGGCGCGGCGAAGCCGGATCGCCGGGCGCCCCCGGTGCGCCGTTCCAGCCGATCGGCGATCGCGACCGTTCGCGCAGCACCAAGCCGCCGAAGCCGGCACCGATGCAAGACGGCGAAGCGCGTCCCGCGCCGGCGCCGACCGCGCCGCCCGATCGCCGCACACAACAAGCGCCGGCGCCGGCCGCGCCCACGGTGAATGAAAAGCCCGAAGACGAGCGGCCGGTTATTGATAAGGAGGTCGATAGAGAGGTCGAGACGGACGCCGAGCCCGAAACCGACGGACCGTTGCCCTTCGGCCAGCTCCTGCCGCGCTTCCAGCCGATTTGGCGGGGCGCCACGGATGGGCTGCTCGCCGGCGGCATCGTTCGGCTCGTGCGCGGCGATGATGCCGCCGGCCACCCGGTCGCGCTCGAGGAGTTCATCGCCACCGATGCGCGCCGACGCGAAGACCCGGAGGAAATCGTGTGGTGGCTGGTGCGGCGGCTGACCACGCTGCAGGCGAATTGGCGCACCCTGGAGCTGCCGCGTGTGCCACTCATGCTGGCGCTGCCGGATGCGTTGTTCGCGTTCGAGCGCGCCGATGCCGTCTGGGCAGAAGCGTTGACGCGTTATGCGCCCGCGCCCGGCGATATGGTGTTTTGTGTCGACCGGTTGCCGGCTATCGCCGCTCGCGCGGCACTGCCCGTGCGCTGGGCGGTCGTCGAGCGGGTCGAAGATGCGAACTGGTACCGGCTGCAATCGGCGACGGACGAAAACGAACCGCCATCGGTCGAAACGGCCGCCGCCCGCGACGGCCTCGAGACCTGCTTCGTTTTGCCGAGCGCCGACGATGCGGCCTCGAGAATCAAGCATCCCGTGCTGTCGCCCGGCGCCTTCGCGCGCCTGATGAG
>NZ_DASSKM010000001.1:0-15440 GCF_035690525.1 Salinisphaera sp. | reverse complement strand
CGGACTATGCCACGCGCATCGCCGAGGATTTTCGCGATCGCGGCTACAACGTGCTCCTGATCATGGATTCATTGACCCGCTACGCCATGGCCCAGCGCGAGATCGCGCTCGCGATCGGCGAGCCGCCGGCAACCAAGGGCTATCCGCCGTCGGTGTTCGCCCGCCTGCCGACGCTGGTCGAGCGCGCCGGCAACGCCGAGGCCGGCGGCGGCTCGATCACCGCTTTTTATACGGTGCTCACCGAAGGCGACGACCAGCAGGACCCGATCGCCGATGCCGCGCGCGCCATTCTGGACGGCCATTTTGTGCTCTCCAGGCACCTCGCCGAGGCCGGCCACTATCCGGCGATCGATATCGAAGCCTCGATAAGCCGCGCAATGACGGCGCTTATCGACGAAACGCAGCTCGCGCGCGTGCAGTACTTTAAACGCATGTTCTCGCGCTACGAGCGCAGCCGGGACCTGATCGCCGTGGGCGCCTATGCCGCCGGCAGCGATCCGACCCTGGACACGGCCATCGCGCTTCACCCGCGCATGGAAGAGTTTCTGCAACAGGGCATCGGCGAACGCAGCGACCACGATTCAGCGTGCGCCTGGCTGGCCGATCTCGTTGCCGGTAACGAGGTGTCGTCATGAATCAATCCTCGCTTGATGCGCTAATCGAACTCGCTACCGAGAAACGCGACGCCGCGGCGATCGCGCTCGGCAACCTACAGAGCGAATACGCGCGCAACCAGTCGCAACTCGACGCGCTGGTCGCCTATCGCGCCGAATACGGCGAGCGCCTGGCGCGGGCGATGGCCGACGGCTTGTCCATGCATCAGCTGGACAACGATCAGCGTTTTCTGGCCGCGCTCGACGGGGCGGTCGCTCAGCAGGAGCGCCTGGTCGCCGCCATCCGAAACCGGCTGGCCGACGGCAAGACGCGCTGGCAGGACCGCCAGCGACGGCTGAAATCCTTCGATACGCTGGCCAAGCGCCGGCGCGCGGGCGAAGCGAGACAAGAGGCCCGGCGGGAACAACGGGATAACGACGAAGCCGCCGGGCGCACCTCGCGCCGGGCCAACGGCTGATCGAGTAAAGAAAAAGGGGGGGCCATGGCGATCGACCTGGGGGCACTGAGCGGCAGCGCGAAAAGCGCGCCGCCGACAACCGACGCGAGCACTAAAACGGCGAAGGACGGCGACACCGATTTCTCGCGCACGCTGGCGGCTTCCCGCGCCTCGCACGAGCGCGACAGCGATGCGGCGCCGGCCGGCCGGCCGGCGCGCGACAACAAGGCCGACGCCGGACAAACAACGCATAGCGATGCTGAAAACCGTACCCGGCCGCACAACAAGAGCGCCGCGAACGCGCCGCGGGACGATGGCAAAAACCCGTCGACCGAAAAATCGGCCGACAAACCCGAGGACGACGCCGGCCGCGCCGATCTCGTGCGTCGCCGATTGAGCTCGGTCTCGCTGCTCGCCGAACAGCGATCGGCGGAAACGAAACAGACCGGGCGGGCCGCCACGACAGCGCACGCGAAGCCGCCGACCGAAAGCCAGGCCCGGGGCAGCGCCGCCGTCGAGATCGCGGCGCAAACGCCCGGGAACGCGGCCAAGGGCGCGGCGAAGCACGCCGCCGACGACGGCGTGGCCACGCACACGGCGGCCGGCAAGAACAAGACCCCGCGCGGCCGGGCCGACGACACCTCGGACGACCGCGAAACCGGCACCCCGATCGCCGCGCTGATCCAGGCGCCGTTGATCGCGACGACAACGATCAAGCCGGGCGGCCCGAAGACGGTGTCCGTCGACGGTTCGGCCCACGCCCGCCCGGGGGCGGCCGGTTTGCATGTTTCGTGGCAGCAACTGTTCGCCCGCCTCGACGGCAATGCGCAGAACGCTGCGACCGGCGGCCAGGGTCAAGCCCAGAACCAGGCCCGGCAGCAGGCCGGCGGTAACGACCCGGCCCAACTGCTCGCGATTCTGACATCGAACGGCAAAGCCGGCGCGGCAATACCGGACGGCGCCGACGGATCGGCCCGATTCAGCTTCGTGCACGGCGCCGATACGCCGAGCGCGGCCCCGAACAACGCCGCCCTGCCGAGCGGCATGACCGGCCACGGCGTGAGCGCGTCTTCGCACACCGCGAGCGCGGCCGGCGCGAACAACACATCGGCCACGCTCGCCGCGCCGCTGGCCAGCGACGACTGGAACGCCGCGCTCGGCCAGCAGACGCTGCGCCTGAGCCGCTCGGGCCGGCAACAGGCCCAAATTCAACTACACCCGCGCGAGCTGGGTCAGATCAATATCTCGGTCACGGTCAACCACCACAACCAAGCCCAGGTCCATTTCGCGGCCGCCCATGCCCACGTGCGCGACGCGGTCGAGGCGGCGCTGCCGCAGTTGCGCCAGGCGCTGGCCGCGGGCGGTCTGTCGCTCGGCCAGGCATCGGTCGGCGATCAGAACAGCCAAGCGGCGTTCGCCCACGACGACGGACAATCGGAGCGCCGCAGCGGCGAACGCGTCGCACAAGCGGGCACGGTGGTCGCGACGGCGACCGCCCCCGGCGCATCGGCGCCGGCGCCCTCGGGTATCGGGCGGCCCGGCGGGATCGACATCTTTGCCTGAACGCCGATCGGCCGATATAGCCCTCTCCGTTCGCCAACGCCAGTCCTGAAAATGACGCAATACGTATCGTTCACTTCGCCCAATCGCCAACAGGGCGTTGCCCGCACGCTCCTGCTGGCGGGCCTGATCGTGCTGGTCGGCATACTTGCCGCCGGCGCCGGCAGCTATTTCTACTTCATGCGGGCCGGCAGCGGGAGCGCCGAGGCCGCCGAGCAGCCTCCGCCCAAGCCGACCTTCGTCAAGGTCGAACCGATGACGGTGAACTTGGACGGCGGCTCGCGCGTGCTCTACATCGGCCTGTCTCTGGCGGTCGCCAACCCGGCCACGGCCGACACGCTGATCGCGCACATGCCGGAGGTGCGCAACCGCATGCTGATCACGCTCAGCGACCAGTCCGCCGACGAGCTGACCAGCGCGGCCGGCAAGCGCGCGATCGCCAAGAGCCTGCGCAAAACCCTGCGCGCGGCCTACCGCGAAGACGGTAAGCCGGTGGCGATCGACCGCGTCCTGTTCACCGATTTCATCGTGCAGTAGCCATGGCCGACGACGATATGCTCTCGCAAGCCGAGATCGACTCCCTGCTCAACGGGGTGAGCGGCGAGGACGAACCGGCCGAGAAGAAAACCGACGCCAGCGGCAAGCGCATCCGCGTTTTCGACCCGGCCACCCAGCAACGGGTGGTGCGCGGCCGGCTGCATACGCTGGACATCATCAACGAGCGTTTCGCCCGTGATTTTCGTATGTCGCTGTTCAACCTGATCCGGCGCAGCGCCGATATCACCGTCGATTCGGTCAAGATCCAGCCCTACAGCGAGTTCACCCGCAATCTGCCGGTGCCGGCGAATATCAATCTGATTTCCATGAAGCCGCTACGCGGCAACGCGCTGATCGTGTTTCCGCCGAACATGGTGTTTCTGGTCGTCGACAGCCTGTTCGGCGGCGACGGGCGGTTCCTCACCCGTTCGGAAGGCCGCGAATTCACGCATACCGAACAACGCATCATCGGCCGGCTGCTCAAGCTCGCGCTGGAGAGCTACGATCAGGGCTGGCGCAGCGTCTATCCGCTGGATCTGGAATTCCAGCGCGCCGAGATGCAGGTGCGCTTCGCCAATATCACCACCTCGCCGAACGAGATGGTGGTCAACACGACGTTTCATCTCGAGGTCGGCGCCTTCGGCGCGGACTTCAATATCTGTATCCCCTACGCGATGATCGAGCCGATCCGCGAGATCCTCACCAACACGGCCCTGCAAAAGGCCGACCCCGACGAGCAGCGCGCCCGGGCCGAGCGCCTGGCCGGCAAGGTCGAGCGCAGCCACATAGCGCTGACCGCGGATTTCACCACCATCACCTCCACCATCGGCCGCCTGAGTCGGCTCGCCGTCGGCGACGTATTGGCCATCGAATTGCCCGACGAAGTCACCGCCCGGGTCGACGACGTACCGGTGTTCGCCGCCGCCTACGGCCGTCTGGACGGCCGTAAGGCGCTGCGCATCACACGCATGATCGACCACGCTTCGAAGGATATGTCCCAGGACACCCAGCCATGACTGACTCACCCAAAGACCACGACACCGACACCGACCAGAGCGGTACCGACGACGCCTGGGCCGAAGCGCTGGCCGAACAGGCCGCCACCGAACAAGCGCCGCCTGCCGACAACGACAAAGACGATGACGCCGGCGCGGCCTGGGCCGAGGCCATGGCCGAACAACGCCAAACCGAAGACGCGGCGCCGACCGAGCCCGCCGCTGCCGCCGCCTCGGGCGCCGGCGCCCGGGCCGCGGGCGAGACCGTGTTCAAGCCGCTGGCGGACGAGACGGGCCCGGCTTCACCGCGCGATCTAGACATGATCATGGAGATCCCGGTCACGCTGTCGGTCGAGCTCGGCTCGACCCGGCTGTCGATCCGTGAGCTGCTGGATCTGGCCAAGGGCTCGATCGTCGAACTCGACGGTCTGGCCGGCGAGCCGATGGACATCCTGATCAACGGCTATCTGGTCGCCCAGGGCGAGGTCGTGGTGGTCGAGGACAAATACGGCATCCGCATCACCGAAATCGTCGACCGCGCCGAGCGCATCGGCAAGCTCAATCGATGAACGACACGGGCGTGAACGTCCGCACGGCCTCGCACCCGCCGGGGGCCATCGCGCCTTCATGGTTCGATCAGGCGCAGGCCGCAGAGCACGATAATGCGGCGACGGCGACGCAAGCCGCAACCGATGCAAGCACGCCCGCCGGCGGCGGCGGCGGCGGCGATTTGCCGGCCGACCTGATCGGGCGAACCTCGATCGCGCTGATCGCGGTGATCGCGGTGATCCTGATTTGCGCCTGGGCGCTCAAGCGGCTCGGCTTCCAACGTGACCGGGCCAGCCGATCGCTGCCGATCGTGGCGTCGCGCAGCCTGGGCCAACGCGAGCGCGTGGTGATCGTCGAAGTCGAGGACGAATGGCTGGTGCTCGGTGTAACACCGCAGAACATCACCGCGCTGCATCGCCGCCCGGCACCGGACGACCGGGCGCCGGTGGATACGATCGGCGGACCGGGCGTGGGCAAGCGGCCGACCTTCGGCCAGGCCCTAAACCAGGCCCTGACGGCCAACATCGCCCGGCTGACCGGGCGGACCCCGCGATGAGGCGACTGCCAGCTCTGGTACTCGTTCTAATATTCGGCCTGCTGCTGACCGGCACCGCCGCGGCCCAGACCGGCGGCGGCTCCGGCCTGCCCGGCGTGATCAGCCAGCCGTTGGCCGGCGGCGGCACCGAATGGACCGTGTCGGTCCAGACGCTGGTGCTGTTCACCGCGCTCGCG
This sequence comes from Salinisphaera sp., assembly GCF_035690525.1. Taxonomy (GTDB): domain Bacteria; phylum Pseudomonadota; class Gammaproteobacteria; order Nevskiales; family Salinisphaeraceae; genus Salinisphaera. Next base: position 10,016 of record NZ_DASSKM010000001.1, on the reverse strand, counting down.
TTTTTGCCGGCGGTGCTGCTGCTGATGACCGGGTTCACCCGCATCATCATCGTGCTCAGCCTGATGCGCAGCGCGCTGGGCACGCCCACCGCGCCGCCGAACCAGGTGTTGCTAGGCCTGGCGCTGTTCCTCACGTTTTTCGTGATGTCGCCGGTTTTTCACAAAGTCTACGAAGTCGCCTACCGGCCGCTGACCAACAACGAGATCACCTTTCAACAAGCGTTGGCACGCGGCGCGCAGCCGATGCGCGACTTCATGCTGCGTCAGACCCGCGAGCCGGATATCGCCATGTTCGCCAACCTCGGCGACGTGGGGCCTATTCAAACACCGGCCGATACGCCGATGCGGGTGCTGCTGCCGGCGTTCGTGACCAGCGAGCTCAAGACCGCCTTCCAAATCGGCTTCACCATCTTCATACCATTTCTGGTGATCGATCTGGTGGTGGCCAGCGTGCTTATGTCGCTGGGCATGATGATGGTGCCGCCGGCCACGATTTCGCTGCCGTTCAAGCTGATGCTGTTCGTGCTGGTGGACGGCTGGACCCTGCTCGTCGGCTCGCTGGCCAATAGTTTTTTCTAGCGCTAGCAAAGGCATTTTATCCGCAGATGAACGCAGATGGACTCTAATTAACGTTTGAAAATTTATCGGCTTCTAGACGTAGGTCGGATTAGCGCGCAGCGCGTAATCCGACGCCAAACGCAGGTTCGCAGTCGTATTCTGTCGGATTACGGCTAAAGCCTAATCCGACCTACGCGAACTGGCCAAAATTTTTCTAGGCATCCGAAATATTAAAAGACATTTATCCGCAGATGGACACAGATACACGCAGATAAAAATCAAATAACGCTTGAATATATTTATTGAACATTTAGTTTGGATTTTAAGCGCTTGAGCATCGTTCGTTCACAAAGCCATCTGCGTTCGTCTGCGTCCATCTGCGGATTAATTCCTGAAAGAGCGTCGGTACCAAGAATTAAAACAAACGCACGTAACAGGAAAAACGTCATAACGCCACAAACCGTGACGAATCTGGTTTATCAAGACATGAAGCTAAGGCATTTTATCCGCAGATACACGCAGATTAACGCAGATGCGTTGGTAGGACTGTTTTATTTGGATACTCCTCGCCTGTTTGGGCGCCCTTAAAATCACTCAAAACAATAATTTAATCTTCTCTGTATTTATCTGCGTCCATCTGCGTTGATCTGCGGATAAATTTTTTAAAAAGAACTTCCCGCCAAAATTAGGAAAACGCTGCAAAGCGCGTTGCGAGGGGAAACGTCATGACGCCACAAACCGTGATGAATCTGGCCTATCAGGGCATGAAACTGACGCTGATGATGGCCGGGCCGTTGCTGGGCGCGGCCCTGCTGGTCGGTCTGCTGATCAGCCTGTTTCAGGCCGCCACCCAGATCAACGAGATGACGCTGTCGTTCATCCCCAAGATCCTGGCGGTGTTCGTGGTGCTGATCATCGCCGGGCCGTGGCTGATCGGCGAAATCAGCGATTTCACCCGCCAGTTGTTCCTGCACATACCGAACATGGTTCGATAATCGGATCGCGCGCGGGATGATCGATTTCACCAGCGGCCAGCTCACCGGCTGGATCATGCTCGTGTTCTGGCCGTTCGTGCGTCTGCTGGCGTTCGTGGCGGCCGCTCCGGTGTTCGGTGAGAGCATGGTGCCCCGGCGGGTGAAAATCGGGTTGGCCGGTCTGTTGGCGTTCGTGATCGCGCCCAACCTCGGGCCGATTCCCGACGTGCCGCCGGTCTCGTTCGCCGGCGCCTGGCTGATCGTCCAACAAGTGGTGATCGGCCTCGCGCTGGGCCTCGTCATGCGGCTGGCCTTCGGCGTGGTGCAGTCGACCGGGGCGTTCATCGGCATGCAGATGGGGCTCGGCTTCGCCTCGTTTTATTCGCCGGCGATCGGCGCCAACACGGTCGTGTTGGGCCGGTTGCTCAACACCTTCGCCATGCTGTTGTTTCTGGCCTTTAACGGCCATCTGGTACTGATCGATATCCTGACCCGCAGCTTTACCTTGCTACCGATCGGCGCGGGCGAGTTCCACGCCGACGGCTGGATGCTCGCCGCGCGCACCGGCGCGATCATCTTTACCGCCGGCGTGAGCCTGGCGTTGCCGCTGATCGCCACCTTGCTGACCATCAACATGGCCATGGGCATCCTGAACCGGGCCTCGCCGCAGCTATCGATCTTCTCCATCGGCTTTCCGATGACGCTGCTGGCCGGCCTGATCGTGCTGACCTTCCTTACGCCCGACCTTGGCCTCTTTCTTCATCGGCTGTTCGACACCCTGTTCGGGCGCATGCTGGATATCGTCGCCGCGCTCGCCGGGCCCGGCGCTATTTCTGGCTGAACAGCGACATCTGCTGCACGCTCATAAACGTCTGCCGGGAAGCTTGTAGTGCCACCCGGGCGAGCGAAAAATCGGAGATCGCCGAAACCCAGTCTATGTCGCGCAGATTGGAGATGTTCTGCTTGTAGGTCACGTTCTGCGTTTCGCCCACGCTGTCCAGATTATCGAGTTCGTTGAGCCTGGTGCCGAGATCCGAACGCACCGACAACACGTTGTCGAGCGCGTTGTCGACCTGGCGATTGGCGCGATTGACGGTATTGGTGAACCGCGCCTGGGCGGCGTCGCTGTCGATCGGCTGGCGCAGCACATCCACGGCGTGGGCCAGTGCGTTCAGGATATTGCTGTCCGAATCGGCGCCCTTGGCGAAGGTATAGCTGTCGCCGTCGGCCGGCTCGCCCTCGATCGTGGTCTGCAGACCGTTCCCGAGCGCGATCGTCTGACCGGATTGATAGGCCGCATTGTTGATCAGCGTGTCCCCGGTTGTACTGTCGACGACGCTGTAGGTGGCGTCGGCGCCGTTGCCGGAGAAAGTCAGCTTGAATCGATGGCCGTAGTCGTCGGCGTCCGCGGCCACGACATCCAGCGAGCTGTAAGTACTGCTGCCTTGGTTGCCCTGGTCCGCGGTCGCGATATAGGTGGCGCTGGCGGTGGTGGCGGCAAAGACCGCCAAACCGGAATCGTTGGCCCGCATGGTTCGCGAACTGTCGACCTGCAACTCACGCTGACCATTGTCGCCGTTATAGACCAGATTGCCGGCGCTGCCGGTGAACGGCGTTTGGCCGGATTTGAAGCCGGCGAAGATATAGTCGCCGCTGCCGTCCTTGGCGTTGGCGGCCGACAGCATCTGCTGATATATGCCCTCCAATTCATTCGCGTACGACTCGCGATCCGCGTCGCTCAACGTGCCGTTGGCCGCGGCGACCAGCGTTTGCTTGGCCGCGGTTAATCCATCGGTCACTTGATTGAGCTGGTTCTCCTCGGAGGAGAGCTGGATTTCCAGCGTCGCCCGGGTCGCGGCGTATTGCTCGTTGATCCGCTTCGCCTGCTGCAGATTGAGCACCTGCGCGGCGCCGCGGGGATCGTCCGAGGGCTTGGTGATGCGCTTCTGGGTCGCTATTTGCTGGCCGATCTTCGAGACGCGCGACTGCTGGTCGAGTATCGACTGGGTGCCGATCGCATAGATGGTGTTGGTGCTCAGACGCATGGCGATATCCGGTTAGCGGCCAAGGCTCAGTACCGTGTCGAACACGGTCGACGCGGTCTGGATGACACGGGCGTTGGCTTGATACATCTGTCGGTAGTACAGGAGGTTGACATACGCTTCGTCGAGGTTGACGCCGGAGACCGATTGCTGCGCCTGGCGGAGCTCGTCGGTCAGCGCGTTTTCGGAATCGGAATTGACCTGCAGCGACTGGGTCTGGTTGCCGATGTCGCCGACCAGTTGCGCATAGTTTTCGGAAAAGCTGCGTTTGCCTTCGACCACGTCGGCCTGTTGCAGCGCCGCCAGCGCGTTGGCGTTGGTGTTGTCGCCCGGGCTGCCGTCCTGGCCGGCCGCCAGCTTGGCCGGATCGGAGATGGCGACCGAGAACGACGCGGCGGCGTCATCGAGCGGGCGGACCGTGAACACGTCGCCCTCGTCGGGCGCCCCCGAGATCGTCACCTCGAGCCCGCCGAAGGACAGGGTATTCGTGGCGCTGTCGAAGTCGGTATCCACACTCGAGCCGTCGCCCGCGCGCGTGACTTCATAATCGCCGGCGGCGTTGTACTCGATACGGTAATTGTCGGCGGTCACGCGCTCGCTCTGGCCCGCGGCGAAAGCGACCGATGCGGTTGCGGCACCGGTGTTGTTCTCGCTCGCGTACACCTTTGGCTGGCCGGTAGCGAACAGCGCCGTGCCGGGATCGCCGGCAAGATCGGTGCCCTGTTTATGCTGCGCATTGACCGCGACCGCCAGATCGTGTGCGGTCTGGCCGAGCTTGGCCCGGGCCGGCGCCAGCGAATCGGCCGCGAACGACAGCAGACCGCTGATCTCGCCGCCGGTGACGCGATCGCTGGGAATCACGCGTGTGCTGCCGTCGGCGCTGACATAGCCCAGACGCTGGCGGGTGGGGTCGTCGGGATCGGTAACGGTGGTCAACCGATGACTGCCGTTGGCGTCGACCAGCGCTTGGCCGCCAACGGTGAGGTTGTAGCTGCCGTCGTCGTTCTTGGTGACGTCGACGTTGATTAGCTTGGCCGTTTCGGCAACCAGTTGATCGCGCTGGTCGAGAAGATCGTTCGGCGGTTGGCCGGTGCGGGCCTGGGTCACCGTGATCTGCTTATTGAGCGCGGCGATTTGGGATGCGTTGTTGTTGACCTCGTCCACCGCGCCCGCGATCCGCTTGTCCACCGCATCGCCCATATCCGACAGCGTCGAGGCGAACGAGCGAAACCGGCTGGCCATATCCCGGGCATCGCCCAGCACGGCGTTGCGCGCCGAGGAATCCTCGGGCGAACCGGCCAAGGTGGCCAGGCTATCGAAAAAATCCTGGATGCGCGGCGCCAGTCCGGCGTCGCTGTCGCCCAGCAGATTATCGATCTGCGAGATCTGATTCAGATGGCTTTCGGTGGCCGAGGCTGTGGACTGGGCGTCGTTGAGCTGGGCGGTGAGGAACTGGGCGTACTGGCGCTGGATGCCGGTCACCGTCACGCCGCCGCCGCCGCCATTCGAGTTCGCGACTTCGGCCAGCAGCGCTCTACGCCGGGTATAGCCCGGCGTGTTGACGTTGCTGATGTTGTTGCTGGTGGTCGTCAGACCGGCCTGGGCAGCGCCGAGGCCCGACAGGCCGATTCCGAACAGATTGGACATGACGGCGGTGTTCCTCTTGTCGGCTCGCGATCAATGGCCGCTATATAAGAGTCAACGGCAGCCGGCAATGAAACTTGAGCCCGGTCATCAAATCAACGGCCCGCTAGGCGATGCCATATCGACCACCGCGCCGCCGGCATCGGCGAACAAGCCGCCCGGCACCTCCGCCGGGATGGATTTCATCACCGCGACCAGCTTGTCGGCATAGTCGGGATCGGTTGCGTAGCCGCCATCCTGGAGCGCGCGCGCAGCCGCTTCGGGCGTGTCGGCCCGACGCGCTGCGGCATAGCGCGGCGAGGAATCGATCAGCCGCGCATAGTCGGAAAATGCCTGATCGTAGGAATCGTAGACCCGAAAGCCCGCCCGGGTGGCCCGCATGGCGCCGTCGGCGTATTCATGGGTGACGACCTCGGTGGCCGCGCCGTCCCAGCCGTCGGCCTTGATATTGAAGACGTTGAAGCTAGGCGCGCCGTTATCGGTGGTGATCTCGTGCCGGCCCCAGCCGGTCTCGAGCGCGGCCTGGGCGAGGATCAGACGCGCCGACAGACCGGTACGACCCGCGGCCATCGCGGCCGGCGCCTGTAGGCGTTGGACGAAATCGCGAACGTGCGCGGGCGCCAAGTCGCTGTCGAGCGGCGCGTCGCCGAACGATAGCAGCGGCGCGCGGCCGGCACGGGCCGGGTCGATTATCGGCGCCGTCTCGCGGGCTGCCGCCGCGATTTTCTGCGGGCTCGCGGGCATCGCGGCTTCACGCTGGGCCCGGATCGAGGCCAGCGACTCCGAGGGCGCCAGCGCCCGCGGCGTGGCCTGCGCGATCTTCGGCGCGGATCCCGCCTGGCCGTCGCTATGCGCATCGGCGCCGCCGACATGCCCGATGAGCTGTTTTTCCAGCATATCGGCCAGGCCCATGCCGCGCTGCGCCAGGGTTTGCGACCACTGCGCGTCCATCATGTCCTGATACTGCTTGTCGACCGTGGAGTCGCCCAGCAGATGCGATTGCGGGATCGCCGCGCGCATACTCGACAGCATCTCTTTGATGAACATGGCCTCGAACTGCTGCGCGACCTTGTGCACGCCGCCGTCGGATTGCTGCGACGCGGTGTACTTGAGCTTTTGGATCGCGGAGACGTCGTAGGCGAACGCAGCGCTGACGGAGGGCACGGTCATCAGATCACCTCCAGATCGGCGTTGAGCGCGCCCGCGGCCTTCAACGCCTCGAGAATCGCCATCAGATCCACCGGGGTCGCGCCCAGCCGGTTCAAGGCGTTGATGACCTGTCGCAGCGACGTGCTCCGCGGCACATAATTGAGCGAGCCGTCGCCCTGCTGGACGTTGATATCGGCATTGGGCAACACGACGGTCCGGCCGCCCGAAAAAGCGTTCGGCTGCGACACGATCGGGTTGGAATCGATGGTCACCGACAGGCTGCCGTGGGCGACCGCCGCCGGGTCGAGCGTAACCCGACCGTTCATCACCACCGAGCCGGTGCGCGAATTCAGGATCACGCGCGGCTCGGGCGTACCCGGCCGGACCTGGATATTCTGGATCGCGGCCATGAAGGCGACCGTCGAACCGACATCCGGCGGTATTGCGATCGAAACCAGGCGCGAATTCATGGCGGTCGCGATCGAGCGGCCGAACCGATTGTTCACGGCCTGCATGGCGCGGGTGGCGGTGGCGAAATCGGCGTCCTTCAATTCCAGGTCGATGGTGCCGTTGGCGGCGAAGTTGGAATCGACCGTGCGCTCGACCACCGCGCCCTCGGGAATACGCCCGGCCGCGGTCTGGTTGACCTGCACGCTCGAACCCGCGGCTTCCACGCTCAACCCCGGCGCCAGCACATTGCCCTGGGCCAACGCATAAATCTTGCCGTCGGCGCCCTTGAGCGGCGTCATCAGCAATGTACCGCCGGTCAGGCTGTCGGCGTTGCCGATCGAGGATACGGTCACGCTGATGTACTGACCGGTGGCGGCGAACGCCGGCAGATCGGCGGTGACCATCACCGCCGCCACGTTCTTCAGCTGCATATTACTGCCGCCGGCCACGGTCACGCCCAACTGGGTGAGCATGTTGCGCACCGCCTGGCCGGTAAACGGCGTCTGGGTGGTCTGGTCGCCGGTATTGTTCAACCCGACCACCAAACCGTACCCGACCAACGGGTTGGAGCGCACGCCGTCGAAGGTGGCGATATCGCCGAGCCGTTGGGCGCTGGCCGGAACCGAGATCGCCAGCACCAGCAGCATCGTGATCAGCGCGAATGCGCCGGCCCGAATGATCCCCCCTTTCATCGCGGTCTCCATCCTGGCTAAAGCGGCGAAATATTCAGCAGCACACGCTGCAGCCAGCCCATGTGCTGGGCCTCGGCGATATAGCCGTCGCCGTAGTACTCCAGGCGCGCGTTGGCGACCTGGGTCGACGTGATCGTGCTGTCGGCACTGATCATGCGCGGATTGACCACGCCCGAGAACAACAGATATTCGGTGCCCTGATTGATACCGATGCGCTTCTCGCCCGCCACCTTAAGATTGCCGTTGGCCAGCACCTGCATGACCGTGACCGTAATCTTGCCGGTGAAGGTGTTCGAGGCGTTGGCATCCCCCGAACCCTGGAAGCCGTTAGAGCCCGACAGATCGGTGGTTTGGTCGCCGAGCCAGTCGCCGAGCACGTCCGGCACCGCGGTCGGACTGAAACCGACCGAGCCGTCGCGGCTGGCATTGGACCCCGAGGATTTCGTGGCCGCCAGATCCTCGTTCAGGACCACGGTCAGAATATCCCCCACTTGGCGCGGACGCCGGTCCTCGAACAGCGGCTTGTTGTACGCCGCCTGGAAGATCGAGCCGTTGCTCGCCGGCGTGGGCGGCGGCAGCGGCTTGGCCTTGGTCGGCCCGGTCACGATGTCGTGCCGCGGCAGCTGTGCACAGGCGCCGAGCACGCCGACCAGCGCGACGGCCGCGATCAAACGCGCCGGCCGACTCATGTTGCGTAATTTACGCACGGCGCCCTGCCCGATTAAAGCTGCGCCAGACGCTGCAGCATCTGGTCAGAGGTTTCCACCGCCTTGGAGTTGATCTCGTAGGCGCGCTGGGTGGCGATCATGTTCACCATTTCCTCGACCACGTTGACGTTCGAGGTCTCGACGTATTTCTGGCGCAGCAGACCGGCGCCGTTCACGCCCGGCGGATTGTCGTTGCGCGGGCCCGACGAGGTGGTTTCCTTGTACAGATTGTTACCGATACTCTGCAGGCCGGCCGGATTGATGAAAGTCGACAACTGCATCTGGCCGATTTCATTGGACGCGGTAGAGCCCGGCTGGGTGACGGAAACGGTGCCGTCCGGCGCGATGCTGATCGACAGCGCGTTCTCCGGCACCACGATGCCGGGCTCGATCGGGAAACCCGTAGCCGTGACCAACTGGCCGTTCTGATCGAGCTGGAAACTGCCGTCGCGGGTATAGGCGGTGCTGCCGTCAGGCATCTGGACCGCAAACAAGCCCTTGCCCTCGATCGCCACGTCCTTGGAGTTGCCCGTCTGCTCGAGGCTTCCCTGCGTGTGCAGCCGTTCGTTGGCCACTTGCTGCACGCCCGAGCCGATCTGCAGGCCCGACGGCAGGTTGGTCTGCACCGACGACGCGGCGCCGGGCTGACGGATATCCTGATACAGCAAATCCTGAAATACCGCCCGCGAACGCTTGAAGCCGTTGGTCGAGACGTTGGCCAGATTGTTGGAAATAGTGTCGAGCTTGGCCTGCTGGCTTTCCAGGCCGGTCTTGGCGATCCAGAGCGATCGGATCATGAGTTGTCCCCTCGTACGTTGGCGATCGCCGGCGGCGATCGCAGCGGCCGCAAGCTGGGCCGGGTTAGCTCACATCGAGCAGTTTATTGGCGTCACGGGCGTTTTCGTCGGCCAGCGACAGCATCTTCATCTGCATCTCGAACTGGCGCGCATCGCCGATCATGCTGACCATGGCCTCGGTCGCCGAAACGTTGCTGCCTTCCAGCGCTCCGGGCGCCACGCGCACCGTACCGTCCGCGCGCAACGGCCCCGCCGGTCCGCCATTGGGCGCGATCGCGTGGAACAGCCCGTCGCCGCCGCGGATCACGGCGTTGTCGCCCGAGGCGGCCAGCTTGAGCTGGCCGACCTGGGACACCGTGTTCGGCTCCGCGCCGCCGCCCAACGCCGAAATCGTGCCGTCGGCGGCGATCGTGATCGTGGCATTGAGCGGCAGCACGATCGGCCGCCCGTTGCTGGACAATACCGGATGGCCGCCGCTCTTCAGCAGGCCGGTGGCATCGATCTGCAGATTGCCGTTGCGGGTATAGGCCTCGCTGCCGTCATCGGCCTGCACGGCCAGCCAGCCCGGGCCGTCAATGGCCACGTCCAGATTGCGTCCGGTATGCCGGATCGGGCCCGGCGACAGATCCGCCCGCGGCGTCGTCTCGGCGGTGATCACCCGGGTCGCCAGGCCCGAACCGTTGACCGGAACGGCGCGATACGCCGACAACTGAGCCTTGAAGCCGATGGTCGAGACGTTGGCCAGATTGTTGGCCATCACCGACTGACGATCCAGAATCTGGCTCGCCCCGGACAGGGCCGTATAGATCAAGCGATCCATGGCATCACCCTATTATCAATGTAGCAACAAAACAGCCGAAAAATCGGCTGTTTTCAACGCCTCGCCAAATCCAGGCCGGCGCATGTCCGGCCTGGATTTGACAAGGCTTCGCGGCTTGACGCCGCGGCGGCCCGCTTGCGCGGTCCGCTTTATTAAGCCGATGGTCGTTCATCTATTTTGATG